>CAMEPN010000108.1 GCA_945931735.1 uncultured Clostridia bacterium | reverse complement strand
ACAAAGAAGATCTCCCCCGTCGAGGAGCAGCTTATTCGCTCGTTCGCGCAGCACGGAACAGATGTTATCCTCCTGCTCAACAAAATAGACCTGCTTAAAGACAAGTCGGATATCCTGCCCATAATCGCGCAGTATTCGGCGCTGTACGATTTCGCGGAGGTCATTCCGATAAGCGTTAAGAACCGCATAAACACCGACGGACTGCTGTCCATGCTGGAAAAATACGCGGTCGAGGGGGAGCACTTCTTCCCCGATGACATCGCGACCGACCGCACGGAGCGCTTCATGTGCTCGGAAATAATCCGCGAGAAGATACTCTGGACAATGAACGAGGAAATACCTCACGGCACCGCCGTTGAAATAGAGAGCTTCAAGAGCCGCATGAAGGGCGACGAGGAGATAATCGATATCGGCGCGGTGATAATCTGCGAGCGCGACTCCCACAAGGGCATGATAATCGGCAAGGGCGGCGAGCGCCTTAAGCAGATAGGAACGCTTGCGCGAAAGGACATTGAGGAGCTTCTCGGGGCGAAGGTCAACCTGCAATGCTTCGTCAAGGTCAAGGAGGACTGGCGCAACCGCGACCGCTTTATCATGGATATGGGGCTTGCGGACGAGTGATATTCGGGACTGACCCTATGGACGCGAACATTCTGAATGCACCGATGATGTGAATGGACGGAACGACTGAAAAGGCACAAAAAAGGGGCGGCGCGAACCGTCCCTTAATATGCGATTACGGATATCATCAGCCGAGCTTTTCGAGGCTCTTTTCCGCGGTAGTAACGACCGAGAACAGCGCCGCGGACTGCTTCGGATAGTCCTGCTCGATGCGGACCGTGGTTATCCTTTCGTCGGCAGTTCCGTCGTTGGCAGCGGTGCGCGCCTTGATGTCGTCAAGGGAAAGAGAAGCGGTGACTGCGCCCGCTACGTTGTCCGCGGGAACCGCAAAGCTCTTCTCGTCATTGTTCCCGCCCGCGCTGTATACCATGCGGTAGGCGCGGTAAACGGCGGTGGTGAGGTAGGAGCATACCGACTTAGCAAGCTCCCCGTTCCTCGTCTTTATCAAAAGCGAGAACACGATATCCAGCGCGTTTGTAAGCAGCTTTTTCTTAAAGAACGTGCCTGCGCCCGCGGGGTTTCCGTCGTATTTATCCGAAACGGTATTTTCGGGCAGCTCCTGCTCCGCGACTACCATGCCGCTGCGCGAGCTTGTCCTGCCGAGAAGATAATCTACCGATACGCCGTAAAAATTAGCCGCGTTCACCAGAAAATCAAGCCCGCACTCGCGCTTGCCGTTTTCGTAATGAGAAAGCAGCGCCTGAGTTACGCCGAGCTGTTCGGCGGCGTCTTTCTGTTTCAGTCCGCGTTCGTTTCGCAGGAGCGTCATCACGCGTGGAAAATCCTTGTTCATATATTTTCTCCTGTAAGCTTATATCTCTATCGGGCATATCCCGCCGCAAAAAGCGCAGAATTGTCCCTTAAAATTATAATGTCATATAGTATATTATATCTTTATTATTCCGATTTGTAAAGCGGCATAATAACCAAAAAAACAGCTCCTTTGTAGGATATTATTCATAATTCGAGCTGTTTTTTAATAAATGGAGGCAAAAATGAAAAATTATTATCTTTATCTTATCCGCCACGGACTTACACAAGGCAATCTCGACGGCAAGTATATCGGGCAGACCGACCTTTCGCTCTGCCCGTCGGGAGCGCAGACGATTCGCAGCCTTGCCGAGCAGGAGATATATCCCGAGGTGGGAAAGGTTTATTCCTCCCCCCTCGCCCGCTGCCTTGAAACTGCAGAGATAATATACCCCGAGCAGAAGCTGATGATAGTCGACGAGATCGAGGAGATGAATTTCGGCGAGTTCGAGGGAAAGACGCAGCAGCAGCTCCAAGACCTGCCCGAATATGCGCAGTGGCTGCGCGGGGGCGTTGACGCCTGCCCGCCGCAGGGAGAGAAGTTCGGCGATTTCACGCTGCGCTGCATAGAGGGGCTGGATGTTATTTTCAGCGACATGATGCGAAATGACATACAGCGCGCCGCCTGCGTTACCCATGCGGGCGTTATAACCAACCTCCTCGCGGGCTACGGGCTTCCGAAAGGCCGCCCCGCCGACTTCCTCTGCGGACCGGGCGAGGGCTTTGAAATAATACTCTCGGCATTCCTCTGGCAGAAAGGCCCGACGTTCGAGATAAGCGGCAGACTTGTTTGAGGTGACAGTTCTTGAGATTAAAGAAGATCATCTGCGCGGCGGCAGCCTGCTGCATGATACTGACGACAGGCTGCTCGTCAAATTCCGTTGAAGTCCACCCGCCGTTTTTCGAGGTTTCCGACCCCGAAACGGGCGGTCATGTGTATATGCTGGGGTCAATGCACTCCGGCGAAAGCGGCATAGTCTATCCCGACGAAATACTCGCTGCGCTTGACGCCAGCGAAATCGTAGCCTGCGAGGTGGACACCGTAGCGCTGTCCTCGGATAAAGCAAGGCTTAGCAAGGCAATGGAAAAGCTGCTCTGCCCCGACGAAACGACTGCCGCCGACTATATGGGAGAAAGCTACAACGATATCCGCAGCTTTTTCATAAGTCATGGGATATACAACTCCGCATACGACAGCTACCTACCGATAATGTGGGCAACGGCGCTGTCAAACAAGCTCGCCGACGACTGCGGATACAGCGGCGAAAACGGAACGGAAAGCATCATGCTCCGCCGCGCAAAAAAGCTCGGCAAGACAATTTACGAAATAGAGTCTGCCGAGCAGCAGTATGAGTTGTCCGCGTCAACTCCAATGCCGCTCCAGCTTTATACGCTCGAGAAGGCGGTCGGCACGGACTATTCCGAGCAGCTCGGGCAGACAAGAGAGCTTTACCGCGCATGGAGCAGCTTCGACGGCGGCGCGCTGGAGGCGCTTTCCAATGAGGATATCCCCGACGAATACGCGGATGACTATCGTATCTATTACAACGCAATGTACGCCGACCGTCAGCGTGTTATGGCGGATTATGTTATATCGCTGCTCGAAAGCGGGAACAGCGTTTTCATGCTTGTCGGGGCAATGCATTATTACGCGGAGCCGGATATAATAACCCTGCTTGAAGAAGCGGGCTATACCGTAAACGAGCTGCGAACCGACGGCAATTCCGAAAACGCGGCATGAAATATCATTATAAAGGCGCTGTTTCCGATAGCACCTTTTTTCTTTGATGTATCATAAAGGTAGTTAGTAATGATATCTTAACATTATTTTAATAGGAAAAAATCGGATTTAGTGTTATTATATATAAAAACAAGGAAAAACATCTTAGGAGTTTATATTATGTCGAAACTGTCTGCTGCGACAAAAAAAGCCGTTAAAAAGTCAAGAACTGCGGCTTCGGGGAATATCACAGCAAAAGAAAAACGCGGAAGGTTAAGCAGACTTGTCATGCTGATAACCGTTTCGGCGGGTATACTCATATCGTTCTGCGCAATATGCTTCTACCTCGATTTTGTAAACGATACGATATTCAGCGAAAGCAGCCGTAATCTGCTCGAAACGTTCGGGCAGGTCAACAGGAATTTCAGCAGCATGGTGTCCAAAAACAACAAGCTGCTCAGCGAATGGAGCTCCCATATTGATCTATACATAAATAGCGGACAGATAAACCGCCTTGAGCAAGAGCTGTCCGAAAGCCGCCTGCGCTGGGGCTATACCGACCTCTACTTCATCGACGACAGCGGGGAATATTTCACGCTGTCGGACGAAAAAGGAAGTCTGGAGTCCGGAGCGCAAATAATGGAATATACAAGAGAAGATCAGAATACCGTCCTCAACGTTATGCTTTCAGACGGAAAGAACATGACCTTTTTCATCGTCCCGCTCGAGGAGAGCACCATAAAAGGCTTCCGTTACAATGCGATAGCGCTTGGGTATAACAAGTCCGACCTTGCAAGGGGGCTTGATATTTCCGTGTTTGGAGATTCGGCTGAAATCTTCGTGCTGTACCCCGACGGAAGCGTTGCGTTCACGGGAAACGACATAAACGATTATCCCAAAAATTATCTTGAATATATCAAGAATAACGCGCACATAGACTTGTACAGCCTTAAAAGTCTCACCGACGCGGTCGAAAACGGAAAGGAATGCGTTGTTGAATGCGGTATCGGCGGCGAGGAACAATACATAACCTGTATCCCCGTGGGATTTCAGGAATGGTCGCTGTTCAGCATTGTCCCGAAAAGAGCTGTCAACCTTAATATGTTAAAGCTGCAATGGGGCGCGGTGTTGGTTTCGCTGGTCATTCTGATGATACTCGTCGGAGCAATGTCCTTGATAAGGCTGAGCCGCAGAGAAATACATGACAAGGATGTTGAGCTTAAATACCGCGACAAGATATTCGATATCCTCTTTGAAAACTCCTCGAATATCTTCATAATATTCAAGCCCGTCAGTTTCGAGGTCGAATACGTCAGCCCTAACGCCGAAAAGCTGCTAGGCGTCCCCGGCAAGGACGTCATCAACGCCATACGCTTCCCGGACAGCGATAACCGCAGATCCGAGGGGATATGGGACGACAACGTTATTTCAAGCGTACCGCTCGGCTCGATGATACAGCAGGAGCGCGAAAGAATAATCGGAAAAACAGGAGAGCGGCTTTGGTACAAGGAAACGATTTATCATGAGAAAATAGAAGACAACGAGGTCTATATTCTCATAATGTCCGACCGCACCAACGAGAAATTCACCGCCGAGCAAATGCTTCAGGCAATGGAAATCGCGAACAGCGCAAACGCCGCAAAGAGCAACTTCCTCGCCAATATGTCCCATGATATACGCACGCCTATCAATACTATCATGGGTCTTACCATACTGCTCGGGCGCGACTCCGATAAACCAGACAGGATCCTTGATTACAAGGAGAAAATGTCTACGGCAGGCAGCCAGCTCCTTGATATGATAAACTCCGTGCTCGACATGAGCAAGATAGAAAGCGGAAAGACCTCTCTCAACAACAGCAGCTTCGAGATATATCAGCTTCTGAATGAGGTCGGCGAGGTGATACAGCCGCAGGCAGACGCAAAGCATCAGAGCTTTGAGGTGCGCGGAGATTCACTCTGCGGGCGGTGGTACTATGCGGACAAGCAGCGTATCACGCAGATACTCCTTAACCTCTTAAGCAACTCTGTGAAATACACCGATACGAACGGAAAAATACTGCTCACCGCGGAGATCGGCGAATACGACGTTACCTCCGATACCATAGTATTCACCGTCGAGGACAACGGTATCGGCATGAGCAGCGAATACATAAAGCATATATTCGAGCCGTTCTCCCGCGAGGAAAAAAGCGCCGAAATTAAAGGAACAGGTCTTGGCATGGCGATAGTAAAGCGCCTTGTTGACCTCATGGGAGGGGTGATCTCCGTAGAAAGCGAACAGGGTAAAGGCTCGTGCTTTGTTGTAGAGCTTCCGCTGCGCAGATGCAGCGACGATATGAGCGACGACCACGATTCAAGCAAGAACTCCTCCAACGACAGCATAAGCGGAATGCGTTTTCTGGTAGCGGAGGATATAGAAATTAACGCAGATATACTGAACGAGCTGCTTATCATGTACGGAGCGACGGCGGATATTGCCGAAAACGGAGAACGTGCGCTCGAGCTTTTCAGCAATTCCGAAAAAGGGTATTATAACGCGGTGCTTATGGATATCAGAATGCCGGTCATGGACGGATACGAGGCGGCGCGCGCCATAAGAGCCTGCGCTCACCCCGACGCGGCGTCTGTTCCCATTATTGCAATGACCGCCAACGCATACAGCGACGACGTCAAAAAGTGCCTTGACGCGGGAATGAACGCGCACCTCGCAAAGCCCGTGAATATAGGACTGCTCGCAAAAATGCTTCACAAAATAATATCCAGCGAGGATACCGAAATTGTGTCATAAACAAAACCGCTGCCCGAATGCGCATTATGCAAAATTCACCCCCGACATACATTTTTGTCGGGGGTGATTGCTTTTATTCTTTTCCGTTCCAGCAATAGGTGCATAGCTTGCACCCGGGTATGCCGACGGACTCTATCATATCGTCAAGGCGGTGATAGCGCAGCGACGTGAAATTAAGCTCCTTGCGTATCTCTTCGAGCATTTCCGCGTACTTCGGCGAATCGGGGTCGCTGTATTCCTCGAGAAGCTCGGGCGTGCAGCAGCCCTCTTTTTTCAAGATTACGCGGCGCGTGATAAGGTCAAGCTCGCTCTTGGAGCGGGAGAAATTGAGGTATTTGCAGCCGAAAAGCAGCGGCGGGCAGGCGGGACGGATATGTACCTCCTTAGCCCCGCTGCGATAAAGGAACTCGGTCGTTTCGCCGAGCTGCGTTCCTCTTACGATCGAGTCGTCGATAAGCAGCATACTCTTCCCGTGTATAAGAGCCTCGACGGGTATCAGCTTCATCTTTGCGATAAG
>CAMEPN010000107.1 GCA_945931735.1 uncultured Clostridia bacterium | reverse complement strand
CGCTATCTTGAAGCCGCCGATATTATGTAAACGGAGTTAAGTGATTTGAAGAAAAAAGCAACGAAAAAGCCCGCCGAGAAAAAGAGCGGCGAGGCTTATATAGAAGGCTCGGGCAAGGTCGTCGAAACTGACATAGTAACTACCCTTGAGGAGAACTATATGCCCTACGCGATGAGCGTTATCGTGTCGCGCGCGCTGCCCGAGATAGACGGCTTCAAGCCGTCGCACAGAAAGCTGCTCTATACTATGTATAAAATGGGGCTGCTCACGGGAGCAAGGACAAAATCCGCCAATATCGTCGGTCAGACCATGCGGCTCAACCCGCACGGCGACGCGGCTATTTATGAAACAATGGTGCGCCTTGCGAGGGGCAACGAAGCGCTCCTCCACCCGTATGTCGACAGCAAGGGCAACTTCGGAAAGGCATATTCCCGCGACATGGCATACGCCGCTTCGCGATACACCGAGGCGAAGCTCGAGAGCATAAGCGGCGAGCTTTTCGCGGAGATAGACAAGGACGCGGTGGACATGGTGCCGAACTACGACAACACCATGCTCGAGCCGTCGCTTTTTCCCGTGAGATTTCCTGCCGTATTGGTAAATTCCAACTTCGGACTTGCTGTATCAATGGCGAGCAATATCTGCTCGTTCAACCTTGCGGAGGTGTGCGAAACCACTATCGCGCTGATGAAAAATCCCGAGCATAACGCGCTCTCCACCTTAAAAGGCCCCGATTTCCCCGGCGGCGGGTATATCCTCTATGACGAAAAGGAAATGGACAGGATATACCGCACGGGCGTCGGCGCAGTAAAGGTGCGCTCGGTATACAGCTTCGACAAGGACGCGCGCTGTATCGAGGTCACTCAGATACCCCCGACGACTACCGTCGAGGCTATCATCGACAAGGTAGTTGAGCTGGTAAAGGACGGGAAGATAAAGGAGATATCCGATGTCCGCGACGAAACAGACCTTTCCGGTCTGCGGCTGGCGTTCGACCTTAAAAAGGGCTACGACGCGGACGCGGTCATGCAGAAGCTGTTCAGGCTGACCCCGCTTCAGGACAACTTCAACTGCAACTTCAACGTGCTTATCGCGGGAACGCCGAAGGTCATGGGCGTTTACGAGATAATCAGCGAATGGACAGCGTTCCGCAGGCAGTGCGTAAAGCGCCGCGTGTATTTCGACCTGCAAAAGAAAAAGGAAAAGCTGCATCTGCTGCTCGGACTTAAAAAGATACTGCTCGACATCGACTACGCCATAAAGCTTATCCGCGAAACGGAGGAGGAAACGGAGGTCGTTCCGAACCTCATGATAGGCTTCGGAATAGACGAGCAGCAGGCGGAATATGTCGCGGAGATAAAGCTGCGCCATATCAACCGCGAATATATCCTCAAAAGAACGCAGGAAACCGATGACCTTGCAAAGGAGATCAAGGAAATGGAGGATATTCTCGCGGACGACAGGAAGATCGGCGATATCATCATTTCCGAGCTTGAGGAGATAATCTCGAAGTATTCCCAGCCGCGCAGGACAATGTTCCTTTACGATGTGCAGGAAACCGCCGAACCCGAGGAGGAAGCTGCAGACAGCACCCCCGTCAACATTTTCTTCACGCGCGAGGGCTATTTCAAGAAGATAACCCCGAAATCGCTCCGCATGAGCGGCGAGCAGAAGCTCAAGGAAAACGACGAGATACTGTATTCCGCAGAGGTTTCGGGCGCGTCGGAGCTGCTGTTCTTTACGAACAAGTTCCAGTGCTACAAGTCGCGCTGCGCCGATTTCGCGGAAACAAAGGCGAGCGTTATGGGCGACTTTATTCCCGCGAAGCTCGGCATGGAGGACGGCGAGCTGCCCGTTTTCATGGCAGTGACCGAGAAGTACCGCGAAACGCTGGTGATATTCTTCCGGAATGGAAAATGCGCCAAGATACCGCTCAGCTCATACGAAACCAAGACCAAGCGCAAGAAGCTTGCAAATGCGTATTCCGACCTGTCCGAAACGGTCGCAATGTTCGTTGTGGACGGCGAGGCTGATTTCGTGCTCAAATCGGACGCGGGCAGGGTGCTGCTTTTCAACACGGCGCTCGTTCTCGCAAAGTCGACCCGCGACACGCAGGGCGTTCAGGTAATGCGCCTTACGAAGGGCGCGCAGCTCTTGTCGGTTTATCCCGCGGATACGGCGGATATAAAAGACCCCGAGCAGTTCCGCATAAAGTCCGTCCCCTCGGGCGGCACAGCGTCGGACATCGACATCGACCAGTTAAAGCTCATCTGATATTCCCGAAAGGGTAAATATATCGTGCAAAACATTAGGAGGAAAAAACAATGCTGACAGATATTGAAATAGCACAGCAGGCAAAAATGCTCGAGATAGGCGACATCGCCGCGAAGCTCGGGATAAGCCCGGACGAAACGGAGCCTTACGGACATTACAAGGCGAAGCTCTCCCAGAAGCTCTTCAACAGAGTTAAGGATAATCCCGACGGAAAGCTTATCCTTGTCACCGCGATAAACCCCACGCCCGCGGGCGAGGGCAAGACCACCACCTCGGTAGGTCTTTGCGAGGGAATGAATAAAATCGGAAAGAAAGCCTGCCTTGCGCTGCGCGAGCCGTCGCTCGGGCCTGTTTTCGGCGTTAAGGGCGGCGCTGCGGGCGGCGGATACGCTCAGGTAGTTCCTATGGAGGATATAAACCTTCATTTCACGGGCGATATGCACGCCATAACCGCCGCGAACAACCTCCTGTGCGCAATGCTCGACAACCATATTCAGCAGGGCAACGCGCTCAACATCGACGTACGCCGCATTCTGTTCAAGCGCTGCCTTGACATGAACGACCGCGCGCTCAGAAACTGCGTTGTCGGCATGGGCGGAAAGGTGAACGGCGTTCCGCGCGAGGATCATTTCCAGATAACCGTTGCGAGCGAGATAATGGCGATACTCTGCCTTGCGACCGACCTCACCGACCTCAAGAACAGGCTCGGCAGGATACTCGTTGCGTACACCTACGACAACAAGCCCGTTTATGCGGCTGACCTCAAGGCAGTCGGCGCAATGACCGCCCTGCTCAAGGACGCGATAAATCCGAACCTCGTTCAGACCCTCGAGAATAACCCCGCGATAATCCACGGCGGTCCGTTTGCGAACATCGCGCACGGCTGCAACTCCGTAAGAGCGACAAAGCTTGCGATGAAGCTTGCGGATTACACCATCACCGAGGCAGGATTCGGCTCCGACCTCGGCGCTGAGAAGTTCTTCGACATCAAGTGCCGCTATGCGGGGCTTAACCCCGACTGCGTAGTTATCGTCGCGACTATCCGTGCGCTGAAATACAACGGCGGCGTGCCTAAGGCGGAGCTTACCGCCGAGAATGTTGACGCGCTGAAAAAGGGTATCGTGAACCTCGGCGTTCATATCGAGAACATGAAGAAGTTCGGCGTTCCCGTTGTCGTTGCGATAAATCATTTCGGCACCGACACCGACGCGGAGATATCCGTTGTACGCGAATACTGCGAGGAAAGAAACGTCCGCGTTGCGTTCTCCGACGTATTCATGAAGGGCGGCGAGGGCGCAATTGAGCTTGCGAACGCAGTTGTCGACACTATCGACAACGTAAAGAGCAATTTCCACCCGCTGTACGACACCGAGCTTTCCGTAAAGGAAAAGGTGAACATCATCGCAAAGGAGATATACCGCGCGGACGGCGCAGTGTTCACGCCTAAGGCAGAAAAGGCGCTCAAGGAGATCGAAGCGCTCGGACTGGACAAGGTTCCCGTCTGCGTTGCAAAGACGCAGTATTCCCTCACCGACGACCCGACCAAGCTCGGCAAGCCGGAGGGCTTCAACATAACCGTAAGCGATGTCCGCGTAAGCAACGGCGCAGGCTTTGTTGTCGTATACACAGGCGATATCATGACCATGCCGGGACTTCCCAAGGTTCCTGCGGCTGACAATATCGACGTCGACGAAAACGGCGTTATCACGGGTCTTTTCTGATGAAAGAGTTTATCACGGGCAGCGAGGAGGAAACCCTCGCCGCGGCGGGCGAAGTCGCTTCGCGGCTGAAGGCGGGGGACATAATCCTCTATAAGGGCGAGATGGGCGCGGGAAAGACTGCGTTCACGCGCGGCATTGCGCGGTATTTCGGGGTGGAGGACAGCGTGTCCAGCCCGACCTTCGCGCTTGTCAACGAGTATGACGGCGATATCCCGATATTCCATTTCGACCTGTACCGCATAGACGGCTACGACGACCTTTACGCCATCGGATTTTTTGACTACCTTGACCGCGGCGGCATTATCGCGGCGGAATGGAGCGAAAACGTCCCCGGGCTTGCCGAGGAGCTTGGCGGGGTCATTGAAATAATAATCGACAAGCTTTCCGAAAACGGCAGGAAAATAACCGTAAAAGGCGGGGTTTTCGGGGATTGAACAGCTTGTCTTACAGAAAAGAAGTGATCCGAATGATTTTAGGGATAGACAGCTCTGCGATAACGGCAGGCTGTGCGCTCTGCGACGGGGAGAAGATAGTCGCGGAGGAATTCCTCAACACAAAGCACACCCACTCGCAGACGCTGCTGCCGATGGTGGAGGGTATGCTTAAAAACGCGGGCGTGACTTTAGGGGACATTGACGCTGTTGCGGCGACGACAGGCCCCGGCTCGTTCACGGGCTTACGGATAGGCGTCGCCTGCGTGAAGGGCATGGCAATGGGAGCGGGGAAGCCCTGTATTCCCGTTTCGACGCTCGAGGCTATCGCGTACAACCTTGTCGGCACGGACTGCATTGTCTGCGCCTGCATGGACGCGCGGTGCAGTCAGGTGTACAACGCGTTCTTCTGTATAGAAAACGGGAATGTGACCCGTATGTGCGACGACCGCGCGATACGCGCCGAGCAGCTTTCCGAGGAGCTTAAGACAATGAGCGGCAGGATAATTTTCGCGGGCGACGGCGCGGAGCTTATGCACAGGTTCACCGAACAGAAGTATGAGCTTGCCCCGTATCCGCTTAGGTATCAGCGCGGCGCGGGAGTGTGCGCGGCGGCATCGGGAAAGGCTCCCGTAATTGCGGCGGCGCTTATGCCGAGCTATTTAAGGCTTCCGCAGGCGGAGCGCGAGCGGCTTGCAAAGGAGCAGGGGAAATAAATTGAAAATTCCCCTTGACCTTACGGCGCAAATGTCGTATAATAAATTCATATCGACAGATAAATTTTCTTTGAAAGAGGATAAAATATGATAGCGATCGGTTCGGATCATGCGGGCTATGCCCTTAAATGTGAGATAATAAAGCATCTCGAAGAAACAGGCGTTGAATACAACGACTGCGGCTGCAACGGCGAGAGCGTGGATTATCCCGATATCGCCGAAAAGACCTGCGCGGAGGTTACGTCGGGCAGGGCGGACAAGGCTATACTCATCTGCGGCACGGGCGTCGGCATTTCGATGTCTGCCAACAAGATAAAGGGAATACGCGCGGCGCTCTGCGGCGACTGGTATTCCGCAAAATATACCAGACTGCATAACGACGCAAACGTGCTGTGCATGGGCGGGCGCGTTATCGGCGCGGGGCTTGCCTGCGAGATAACGGACGTGTTCCTTTCGACGGAGTTCGAGGGAGGAAGGCACGCGCGCCGCGTTGATAAGATAATGAATTTGGAGGGCAAATAATATGGAAAACGTTCATGTATGCGATCACCCGCTGGTGCAGCACAAAATATCCCTGCTGCGCGACAAGAACACAGGCTCAAAGGAGTTCAGAGAGCTTGTGAACGAGATATCCATGTTCATCTGCTACGAGGCGACGCGCGATCTGCCCCTTAAGGAAGTCAAGATCGAAACGCCCCTTGCGCTTGCCGATTCTAAGATAATCAGCGGCAGAAAGGTCGCGTTCGTTCCCATTATGAGAGCGGGTCTTGGCATGGTCGACGGTGCGCTGGCGCTTGTCCCTGCGGCAAAGGTAGGTCATGTCGGTATTTACCGCGACAAGGCGAACAGCAACTCTGCGGCGGAATATTACTGTAAGCTTCCCTCCGATATCAAGAACCGCGAGGTCATCATAATGGATCTCATGCTCGCGACGGGCGTTTCCGCGGTCAAGACGGTCGATATCGTAAAGAATGCGGGCGCTGCGAACATCAAGTTCATGTGCGTGCTGACCTGCCTCGAGGGAATAAAGGCGCTCCACGACGCCCACCCCGACGTTGAGATTATCTGCGGCGCGATCGACGGCGGTCTGAACGACGAGCTGTATATCATTCCGGGTATCGGCGACGGCGGCGACAGGCTTTTCGGCACAAAGTGAGCTTAATTTCATAACTTATCGGGCGGCATTTTAGTGCATTACCAATAAAGCAGTTTCCGCCCCGCCGAGCAAATCATCTGTGAAAAAGATGAAGTGTCGGCGAGCGCACCACGATGGTGCGATGCAAAACCAAAAGCCCGACACGGATGTCGGGCATCAAAGTTTTGCGGAGCGGAATTGACAAAGGCGGCACGCC
>CAMEPN010000106.1 GCA_945931735.1 uncultured Clostridia bacterium | reverse complement strand
CCGCCGTCAGCAAGATGATAATGTATATCTCCCGCATGGGAATGACCCGCCTGCGTATATACACAACGTGGTTCATGGCAGTGCTCGCCGCCGCGTTTATCCTCATAATAATTTGGCAGTTCCGCGGATTCAAGTTCTGGCGCGCAATGTTCGCAGCGTTCGCAGTGCTGATGGCGGTGCTCTGCTTCGGCAATTTCGACGGGGTCATTGCGCGGTACAATATCTCCGCGTATGAAAGCGGCGCGCTCGAAACGCTGGACGTTTCGGTGCTGCAGTATGACCTCAGCACAGCCGCAATAGCACCCGCCGCCGAGCATTACGCCCGCGGCGAAACCGACGAGCATACCCGTATTCAGCTTGCAGTTTTCCTCGACAGAGCCGCCGAAAACCTCTCGGAAAGCGGCGGATTTGAATATTTCAGCGTAGAGCGCATGCTCGCGGAAAGCGCTCTCGAAAACGCAGGATTTACCGTGCCGACAGAAACGAACTGACCCCGAGAAGTACGGCGATTATAGCCGTGAACGGGGTGAACTCCCCCATACCGAATATCAAGGGAACGGCGGCAGTACAGACCGCTCCCGCCGCCGCACAGATGACAGCCGCGCGCGACAGTCCCTTTTTATTCACAAAAAACCGTACCGCCGACAGAATTATCACCGCTATGGTACAGCCCGCTGTCGCTATCAAGAGCAGGTTCCCATATCCGATTTGCAGCAGCGAGAAATAGGACGTGTATTGCGTCACGGTGCTGTCGGGGCCTGCCGCAAACACCATTGCCGCCGAAAACGGCAGCAGCTCGCACACAAGCGCTGCGGCGGCAAATCCCCCCGCAAAAGCCGCAGCCGCCCTTTGCGAAACGCGGCGCAGCGCACCCTTCACCGCGTGATACGCCCTGTCCCACCTAAGGATTATCCCCGCGGCGATAAGCGCCGCCCCGTACGGAAGCAGCACTCCGCCGCCTACCAGATAAAGCGGCAGCACCGCGCACACCGCTCCGAGGATAAAAAATGCCGCCGAGGCATACCTGCGCGCCGACCTGCCCGCTTCCTCGAGCGCGGCAGTAACCGCCCTGTCGACGTCCTCCTGCGACAGCGCGTCCCGAGAGCGCTCTCCGTTCACAAGCTCCGTGACAGTCGCGCCGAGCGCCTCCGACAGCGCGGGCAGTACGGACACGTCGGGAAATCCGCGCCCCGTTTCCCATTTGCTGACCGCTTTATCCGTAACTCCGATTTTTCCCGCAAGCTGACTCTGCGTCAGACCGCGCTCCCGCCGAAGCTCCGCAATGAATTTTCCGCATTTTGCAATATCCATGCCGTTCACCCCTTTATATCATTGTGCCATATCCCCGCCGAAAAGTCAACCTACTTTCCGTTTACCCCGTAAACAACAAAAAACCGCCGCGGACTGTAAAGCCTGCGGCGGTCGCTTGTTAAAAGTTAAAGGTCAAAATTCCCGTTTGCAAAGTCGAACGTTCTGAAATAATCCTCGGGAGTTTCCGCGCGGCGGATCATCTTGACGCTGCCGTCCTCGCGGAGGAGCAGCTCTGCGCTGCGGAGCTTTCCGTTGTAGTTATAGCCCATGGAGAAGCCGTGCGCGCCCGCGTCGTGGATAAAGAGGATATCTCCCATGTCTATCTTCGGGAGCTGCCTGTCCTTTGCGAACTTGTCGCAGTTCTCGCAAAGTCCGCCGACAACGTCGTAAACATGGTCGTAGGGCTGATCTTCCTTGCCGAGCACGGTGATGTGGTGATATGCTCCGTAAATTGCGGGGCGCATAAGGTTCGCCGCGCAGGCGTCAACGCCGATGTATTCCTTGTAGATGTGCTTTTCGCGGATAGCGGTCGTCACAAGCCCGCCGTAGGGAGCAAGCATAAATCTGCCGCACTCGGTGTATATCGCAACGTCGCCCATTCCCGCGGGGACAAGCACCTCGTCATACGCTTCCTTGACCTTTCTGCCTATCTCGAGGATATCGTTCTGATTGTCAGCGGGGGTGTAGTCAACGCCGACGCCGCCGCTGAGGTTGATAAAGCTAAGCTCAACGCCCGCCTTTTCCTTTATCTCGACCGCTGCCTTGAACATTATGCGGGCAAGCGTCGGGTAGTAGTCGTTGGTCAGCGTGTTGGAAGCAAGGAAAGCGTGCATTCCGAACTTCTTCGCGCCCTTTTCCTTGAGTATCTTGTAGCCCTCGATTATCTGCTCGTGGGTGAAGCCGTATTTCGCGTCGCGCGGGGTGTCCATTACGTTCTTGCTTCCGTCGGTCTTGAACTCTCCGCCGGGGTTATAGCGGCAGCAGATGGTTTCGGGGATACCCGTCAGCTTGTCGAGAATGTCGATGTGCGTAAAATCATCAAGGTTGATTATCGCGCCAAGCTCGTATGCCTTTTTGAAGTCAAGGTCGGGCGTTTCGTTCGAGGAGAACATGATGTCGTGCTGCTTTGCTCCTACCTCGTCGGACAGCAGAAGCTCGGTATAGCTCGAGCAGTCAAAGCCGCAGCCCTCCTCCTGCAATATCTTCATGATGAACGGGTTAGGCGTTGCCTTTACCGCGAAATACTCGCGGAAGCCCTTGTTCCATGAAAACGCCTGCTTGAAACGGCGCGCGTTCTCGCGGATACCCTTTTCGTCATAGATGTGGAACGGGGTCGGGTATGTCTTTTTTATCTCCTCTGCCTGCTCCTTGGTAATAAACGGTTTTTTCATAGTCTGTATCCTTTCTTATCGGACAGCGGGAGCGTTGAATATCTCCGCCGCCGTTAATATACTGTCAACGGTGAAATCCGGGCGCATAGCTTCGCTTTCTATCCTGTTCATGCCGCCCCATTCGCGCTTCACCCATACCGTGCCGAACCCGAGCGCCTTCGCGGGGGCAATGTCGTTGGTCAGCTTATCCCCGACCATGAAGCACCTGTCCGCCGTAGTCTGCGCCTTGTAAAGCGCCTCGCGGAACAATATCGGGCTTGGCTTTGAAAAGCCTACCTCCGCCGAGATTATCGGCAGGTCGAAATATTTCAGCACGCCGAGCTTTTCCAGCCGCTCCCTTGCGCCGAGCGATTGATTTGCAATTATTCCCAGCCTGTATTTGCCATACAGCGACTTCAACGCTTCCTCCGCCCCGTCGCAGAGTCTTTCGAGCGAATGCTCCCACGGCTCGCGGAAAGCAATTCCGAAGCTTTGCATTGCGGCAGCGTATTCGGGCAGGTTATCCTCGGCGGCACGCTCCATTGCCGCGCGGAACTCCGCTTCGGAGATCCCGTTCGCCGCGGCAGTGCGTCGTATCCTGTCGTTCCATGCGGCGGTTTCGTCAATAAACGTCCCGCCCATATCGAAAAATATCCATTCGGGTCTGTTCATAATAAATGTTATGAGAACGAAGTTCTCATAGTCGGCAAGGCAGACCGCCGCGGAGCGGCGAACATATATTTCAAGGTTCGCTCACCCGTCCGAATCTACGATTCGGAAAACGGCGTGCGGTTCTTATAATATTACTTTAATTAGGTTCAACCTATCGTTCTTATCAAGATATAGCCGCAAAGCACTGTTTTGATCGCAATATAGACATACCTAAAAATTCGGAACAGCAAATCCGGTCCGTCAAGATCGTCGTCCAAATTGCCAAATAAAATATTTCTTCTGCGGAATTTCTTCGGGTGTATGGAAGCATATGTAAATATGCCGTATAAAAATATCGCAATAAGAACGAACAGCACCGTAAACGAGCCTATCTCGCCCGAAATGCTCTTTATCATACAGCAGATAAGCAATCCGCCAAGAAACGCCGCCGACGCCCATTCGCATAATTTTTCGGGAAAGGTGTAGTACGGGTCGGAATCAAACATAACGATCACGCTCCTTTTCGGACAGAAGCAATTGCTCCGAAATATTCCGAAAGCACTATACGGCAGCCATTAAGACAAAGCTTTGTTTTTTAACCCCAAAGCGGAAGCGACAGCGAGAACAACGCCGCCATCAGCGCCGCTTTTCCTATCATCAGCCCGCGCCGAACTGCATGAAAAGCCTTTTCGGATATTTTTTCGGGCTTGTTGAAAAGATTAGTATGCTGCGGATAAACCGAACAGAGCGTGAATATCCCGTAAATAATGAGCAGAACGAGGAGCAGGATAATATTCCCGCCGTCTGTTATCCCGAGCGCCATCATGACGACCTCAGCCGCCGAAAATGCCCCCGCAAGGATACCGCAGGCTATCTCCCCCGCCCTTTCGGCTTTTGTGTATTCAAGCTTATCGGGTACGGTCATGCCGCGCCTCCTTAAACGTTCATGTACTTGTTCAGGAACTCGACCGAAAGCTTTATCCAGCGGCGGCAGTTTTCGCGGTAGAAATCCTCGTGCCAGCCCGTCGCCTTGTCGCAGGTGGAAAGCCCGTGCGGGCCCTCGTCGAACAGGTGCAGCTCAACGGGTATCTTGTTGGAAATGCACGCCTTTGCCATGACAAGGGAGTTGTGCGCCGAAACACAGTCGTCGTTCGCGGTGTGCCAAATAAATATCGGCGGAGTTTTCGGGGTCACGCGGTTGTCGAGGGAAAGGCGCGGAACGGCACTCCTGCTCGCGTCGTCGCCGAGCAGCACCTTGAAGCTCCCCTCGTGCGGCGCGGTCACGCCGCTGATAACGGGATAGCAGAGCACCGCCGCGTTCGGGCGAAGCTCCTCCGCCTCGCAGCCGATGGTCTTTACCACGGAAACATCGCTCCACATCGTCGCAAGGCACCCCGCCAGATGCCCGCCCGCCGAGCAGCCGAGAACGGCTATCTTCTGCGGGTCTATCTTAAATTCCTCCGCGCGCATACGGATCTTGTAGAACGTGTACGCCGCGTCGATAAGCGAAGCGGGGAATTTCGCGCCGCAGGTGTATGTAACAACAAACGCCGCATAACCCTCCGCAAGATACTGAAGCGCGATCGGCTCGCCCTCACGGTCGGAGCAGTATTCATACCCGCCGCCGGGGAAAATCACCACCGACGGGCGCTTTTCGCAGAACGCAAGACCCGCGATGCTGTCGGGGAGATAAGCCTTAACAAACGCTGTTTTTTCCTGATTTATAAAAAATGTTTTTATGGTCATCTACTGTTCCTCCCGTTAAAATCAAATCATATATGTATATTGTAGCATTTTCTGCTGAATAAATCAAGTGCCAAAGCGCATTACGCAATAATTATTTTCGCGGGGGCATTCATCAGTCGGGCGTTCCGCCAAAAACAGGCGAATATGGCGGCGGCTTTACGCATATTATTCCGTAAGGAGGAATAACACATGGGAAAGCTTAAATCACTTATCATTGCGGCGGCTGCGTTATCCTGCCCCTTTCTCGCCTGCGGCGGGTCAGTCGGACAGGCAATGCGCAGCGCGGCTTATTTCGCGGCGGGAGCATATTTCCCCGAAAACGGGCAGACCTCCGCCGTATTATACATATCCGATTCACCAGAAACCGAAACGGCAGCCGACGCCGAAACTGACCCTGCCCCCGAAACAAATGCGGCGGAACCTGACCCCGAAACGAACGAAACAGCCTCACCCGACACCGCCGAAACGGACGATACAACCGAAGCCGCCGAACAGCCCGAGCGCGCAGTATCCCCGATAACCCAAAACCGCACCGAATACACCGAAGCTCCCGCAGCCTACACCGAAAACAGCGGCGCAGTCGTCCGCGAACATTACGGCTACTCCCTCGCCAACGACCATATCACGCTGTCAAGCGACGCTCAGGTGCGCAACTGTACCTCGCTCGCTAACGAAACATTGTCCGCCGCCGCGGAGGAAATGCCCATGCTCGACATCGACCTTTCCGAGCCGACGGTGCTTATTGTGCATACCCATACAACAGAGTGCTTCCAGCCGACCGAGTCGGACAGCTACGACGCATCCTGCCCGACAAGAACGCGCGACTGCTCACGGAATATAGTCGCCGTCGGCGACGCGCTGGTAAATGCCCTTGCGGAAAACGGAATAATCGCCGTGCATGACTGCACCGTCCACGACTACCCCGCCTATTCGGGCGCGTATGACCGAAGCGAGGACACTATCCGCGCCGCGCTCGAAAAGTATCCGTCGATAAAAGTAGTTATCGACCTACACCGCGACGCGATCGAGAACGCCGACGGCACGCGCGTTGCCCCCGTCGCGGAAATAAACGGACAAAACGCCGCGCAGTTCATGATTATCGCGGGCTGCGACGACGGGCGGTTCAATATGCCGGATTATATGGAGAATTTCCGCCTCGCCTGCCTTATACAGAATACCGCCGAGGAAATGTACGCGGGACTTGCCCGCCCCGTATTGTTCGATTACAGGAATTATAATCAGCATATCACAACAGGCTCGCTGCTGATAGAGGTAGGCAGCCACGGAAACTCGCTAGACGAAGCCCTTTACACAGGCGAGCTGCTCGGAAACGTCCTGGCGAAAACAATAGTCCGCCTTGCGGCAGAATAATAAAACGGGAAGAGCACGATCTCTTCCCGTTAGTCTGTCGAAAAAGTCTAAAGACTTTTCCGACAGAGAGCATCCGCACTGCGC
>CAMEPN010000105.1 GCA_945931735.1 uncultured Clostridia bacterium | reverse complement strand
GGAGATAGACGAGGAGCAGAAGCAGCGCGCAAAGCTCGAGCGGATAAAGAAGGTCGTGTACAGCGTCGACGGAGAGGAACAGGAGCCGCCTGCGCCCGCTCCCAAGCCCGTGCCTGCGCCCGAGGGGATAAAAGTCCCCGAACAGGCTGACAGCTCCGAGATGATAAAGGAGCAGGCGGAGGACAACCGCGACTACCGCGAAGCGCTCCGCAAGTATATGGAAAAGCGCCACCCGATAATGCGTGACCCCGTTCCGCCCGATCCGGACAGGCTTGAGGACAAGGACGCGGATCTTGTCCCGATAATAGACGCGCTGAGCGAGTTCGACAAGGAGCACAGCGCCCCCGCGAGGGTTTCCAAGATAGTCGACGCGCCGAAATCTGACATAATAACATCCGACGACAAGCTAGGCGATATAACCGACACGGACGAGGCGGAGCTTCCGTTCGACCTCGACGAAATGATAACCGAAACGCGAAAGAACGCCGAGAAAACGGCGGAGCCTGCTCCAATTGCTCCGAAAACGGCGGAAAAGCCTTTCGTGACCGCGCCGAAAACGCGCGGCGAGCAGCTAAAGCTTTCCGATGTTTATACGCTCCCGCCCGTAACGCTGCTCAACCCTGTTCAGAAGCGGGTGCCTCAGGCGGACATTGACGTCGAGATACGCGGCAACGCGGACAAGCTGGTCGAAACGCTGAAAAGCTTCGGCGTAACCACCACATACCTCGGCGCAAGCCGCGGCCCGTCTGTAACGCGGTACGAGCTTCAGCCCGCCCCGGGCGTCAAGATAAGCAAGATAGCGAACCTCGCGGACGACGTTGCGCTAAACCTCGCGACGAGCGGCGTGCGCATTGCTCCCGTGCCGAACAAGGCGGCGGTCGGTATCGAGATACCCAACACCGTAAAGGACACGGTTTATTTCAGAGAGCTTGTCGACACGCCCGAGTTCAGGCAGAGCTTCGACAAAAAGCTCGTCACCGTCCTCGGAAAGGACATCAGCGGCAACACCATTACCTGCAACGTTTCAAAAATGCCGCACCTGCTTATCGCGGGAACAACCGGCTCCGGTAAGTCCGTGTGCGTTAATTCAATTATAATGAGCATACTCATGAAGTCCATCCCGTCGGACGTTCGTCTGATAATGGTCGACCCGAAGCAGGTCGAGTTCATGATGTACAACGGCATTCCGCACCTGCTCATCCCCGTCGTGACCGACCCGAAAAAGGCGGCGGGCGCGCTCGCGTGGGCAGTGACCGAGATGGACAACCGCTACACGATGTTCTCCGAGAACAATGTGCGCAACATTGACGGCTTCAACGAGCTTGCCAATGACCCCGACACGGGTCTGGAAAAAATGCCGCATATTGTCATATTCATAGACGAGCTTGCCGACCTTATGATGGCGTCGCCGAAGGACGTTGAGGACAGCATAGTAAGGCTCGCGCAGAAAGCCCGCGCGGCGGGAATGCACCTTGTTATCGCAACGCAGAAGCCTACCGTGCAGGTCGTTACCGGACTTATTAAGGGCAATATCCCGAGCCGTATCGCGCTTATGGTCGCCTCGCAGATAGACAGCCGCGTTATCCTCGACGCAAGCGGCGCGGAGAAGCTGCTCGGAAACGGCGATATGCTGTATATGCCTGTCGGCGTTCCGAAGCCGATAAGACTTCAGGGCTGCTATGTTTCCGACGACGAGGTAGAGCGCGTTGTTGAGTTCATCAAGCAGACATTCACCGTCGAGTATGACGAGAGCATCATGGCGGAGATCGAGCGCCAGACGGAGATCGTTTCCAATTCCGACAGCAGGGGCGAGGATATCCCCTCCGAGGACGGCGACGAAACAGACGACAAGCTCGAGGACGCAATAGAGCTTGTGGTGAACGCGGGACAGGCGAGCACCTCTTCCATTCAGAGAAACCTAAAGCTCGGCTACGGCAGAGCGGCGCGCCTTATGGACGTAATGGAAAAAATGGGCATAATCGGGCCTTTCGAGGGCGCAAAGCCTCGTCAGGTGCTTATGACCAAGCAGGAATGGTACGAAAGAAAATTACAGAAATAAAAGGCGCATAAAACAGCGCCAAAAAGGAAAGGAAACAGCAAATGCCTTTTTTACCCGTATCGCGCGAGGATATGAACGAGCGCGGCATTGAACAGCTTGACTTTATCTGTTTTACAGGCGACGCGTATATCGACCACCCGACCTTCGGTATAGCGATAATCTCGCGCATGATAGAAGCGGCGGGATTTACTGTCGGGGTCATTGCGCAGCCGATGTGCGACGCTGATTACAAAAAACTCGGCAGACCGAAATATTGCTTCATGGTGACAGGCGGGAACATCGACAGCATGGTTTCCAACTACACCGTCGCGCTGAAAAAGCGCAACGACGACGCATATTCCCCGGGCGGAAAAGGCGGCAGGCGTCCCGACCGCGCGGTCATAACCTATTGCAGGGCGCTGAAAAGGCTGTTTCCCGATGTGGAAATATCTATCGGCGGGCTGGAAGCGTCGCTGCGCCGCTTCGCGCATTACGATTACTGGAGCGACAGCGTAATGCCGTCGATACTTGTCGACAGCGGCGCGGACTACCTCATGTACGGCATGGGCGAGGTCACGCTCACGCAGATGCTTAACAATTTCAAGGCGGGGCTGAAGCTCGCCGATATGCACGACCTGCGCGGGATATGCTATCTGACGAAGCCCGAGAATACTCCTCTCGGCGCGGTTCAGTGCGACAGCTTCGAGATGGTTCGCGACAGCAAAAAGGCATACGCCAAGGCGTGCCGAAAGCAGTACGACGAGCAGGACGAGGTATACGGCAGGACTATCATACAGCGCCACGGCGACATGATGCTGGTACAGAACCCGCCGCAGCGCTCCGTAACGCAGGAGGAATTTGACTACGCCTACGAGCTG
This sequence comes from uncultured Clostridia bacterium, assembly GCA_945931735.1. Lineage (GTDB taxonomy): Bacteria > Bacillota > Clostridia > Oscillospirales > Ruminococcaceae > CAG-115. Next base: position 3,729 of record CAMEPN010000105.1, on the reverse strand, counting down.
CCGTATATGCGCGCGTATCACCCGATGTACGAAAAGGACGGCGGCGTGCCCGCGATAAAGGAGGTCGAGTTCTCCATAACGCACAACCGCGGCTGTTTCGGCTTCTGCAACTTCTGCTCGATCGCGCTTCATCAGGGAAGAAAGGTGCAGACCCGCAGCGAGGACTCCGTTTATAACGAGGCGGTAATGCTGTCCGAAAAGCCGAATTTCAAGGGCTATATCCACGACGTAGGCGGCCCGACCGCGAATTTCCGCCACCCTTCCTGCGAAAAGCAGGAGGAGCACGGGCTTTGCAAGGGCAGAAAGTGCCTAGCCCCGACCCCCTGCAAGAACATCAACGCCGATCACAGCGATTATATAAGGCTGCTCCGCAGGCTGCGCGGTATCAAAAAGGTAAAAAAGGTGTTCATTCGTTCGGGTATAAGATACGACTACATGATGCTTGAAAAGAACAACGCGTTCCTCGACGAGCTTGTCGAGTATCACGTCAGCGGTCAGCTCAAGGTAGCGCCCGAGCACGCGAGCAACAAGGTGCTGGATTACATGGGAAAGCCGCATATCGAGGTCTACGAGGAGTTTGAAAAGCGGTTTTACGCGTCGACAAAGAAGTGCGGCAAGGAGCAGTATCTTGTACCGTATCTCATGTCTTCGCACCCGGGCTGCACGCTGGGCGAGGCAGTGGAGCTTGCGCTGTTTCTTAAAAAGCACAATATCCGCCCCGAGCAGGTGCAGGATTTCTACCCAACGCCCGGGACTATTTCCACGGCAATGTTCTATACCGGACTTGACCCGTACACAATGGAGCCGGTGTTCGTGCCGAGAACTCCCGAGGAAAAGGCAATGCAGCGCGCACTGCTGCAATATTTCATGCCGAAAAACAAGCCGCTTGTCGAAAAGGCGCTTATCATGGCGAAGCGCCGCGACCTTATCGGCTACGGAAAGGAATGCCTTATAACTCCGTCGGAAAACACAGCAAAACAGAGCGCTCCCGCGCAGCGCAGGGCAGAGCCGCGCGGAAATAAAGAGAGGAGAGGTGGAGTTGGCAGACAGGCGGAAAAACGAAAGAACAAGCCGTCGGGGCGGCGCAGGGGCTAAAAATGCCTTAATGACAGTGCTTCTTGCCGTGCTTGCCGCGTCGCTTTTCGTTTATCTGAATGACAATTATCTGCACATTGACTGTATGCCATCGGGCAGGGAGATAATGCAGACCGTCGGCGTCATTTCGGCACCTACCACCGCCTCAGAGGGAGAGGCGGCGGTGCATTACATAGACGTCGGTCAGGGCGACTGCCAGCTTATAACCGTCGGGAACAGCAATGTCCTTATCGACTGCGGCGAGGAGGATCGCTACGAATATGTGAAAGCATATCTTGACGACCTCGGGATAATGCGCCTTGATTATGTCATCGCGACCCACCCGCATTCCGACCATATCGGCGGTATGTACAGGGTGCTTGCCGATTTTGATATTGGTCATTTTATAATGCCGCGCACGGCGGACAATATGGTACCCTCCACAAAGTATTATGAGCGTATGCTTGACGCGATAGAGGAAAGGGGAATATCGGCTTCGTATGCAAAGGCGGGGGAGGTCATTCAGCTTGACGGAGGTGCGCAGCTTGAAATAATCGCTCCGCTGCACGACGATTACGACAACCTGAATAATTATTCCGTGGTCATGCGTCTGATTTTCGGGAACACCTCGTTTCTTTTCACGGGCGACGCAGAGCGCGCCGCGGAAAGCGATATCCTTAACAGCGGCGCGGACATAAGCTGCGACGTTATAAAAATAGGTCATCACGGGAGCACAAGCTCCAGCACCGAAGCGTTTCTGAAAGCCGCTTCTCCGAAGTATGCGGTGATATTTGTCGGCGAGGACAACGCCTACGGACACCCCAAGCAGGAGGTAACTGACAGGCTTAAGAATATAGGCTGCGAATATTACTTGACGATGACATACGGGAACATTGTTTTCATCAGCGACGGCGAGGAGCTGAAGCTGTATTCATCAAAAAAGGGGGAGGTAGCCGCATGATAATTGTGGACAGGATAGAAGAGGGAAAGGCGGTCGTTTTCTTTGACGACGAGCGGCGCGAAATACCGCTCGTGCGGCTCCCCGACGGCGTCCGAGAGGGGAGCGTGCTTCGCGAAACGGAAAGCGGGCTTGTTCTCGATACCGAGGCGGAGGGCGCGCGGAGGAAAACGCTCGCGGAGCGGACTAAAAGGCTTTTTAGGGAATAATTTTAACAGCCCGTGCATTTTTGTGCGGGCTGCATTGTTGTTAAATTACACAAAATCTTCTTTTGACAATAGGTAATTATAATCAAAAACACGTTTTTTTATCAACCATCTTGTAGAGTTGACAAAAAAGTTGTATAATATCAAACGGAAAAATAAATTTATATAATACAAAGGAAAGTGAAACGATTTGGTAAGAAATGATTTAAGGAATATCGCGATAATCGCGCACGTTGACCACGGAAAGACAACGCTGGTCGACGAAATGCTCAAGCAGGGCGGCGCGTTCCGCGAAAATCAGGTAGTAAACGACCGCGTAATGGACAACAACGACCTCGAGCGCGAGCGCGGAATTACTATCCTTGCGAAGAACACCTCCTGTATGTACAACGGCGTTAAAATAAACATCGTCGACACCCCCGGCCACGCGGATTTCTCCGGCGAGGTAGAGCGTATACTCAAAATGGTAAACGGCGTTCTCCTGCTTGTCGACTCGTTTGAGGGAACAATGCCCCAGACAAGATTTGTCCTCCAGAAGGCGCTTGAGCTTGGGCATAAGATAATCGTAGTCGTAAACAAGACCGACCGCCCCGACGCGCGCAATCATGAGGTAGTCGACGAGGTGCTCGAGCTTCTGCTCGACCTCGACGCGACCGAAGAACAGCTCGACAGCCCTGTTGTGTTCTGCTCGGGACGTCTTGGAGTTTCCTCATATAATCCCGATGTAATGGGAACAGATTTCAAGCCGCTGTTCGACAAGATAATCGAGCATATTGACCCGCCCGAGGGCGACGAGAACGGCGATTTGCAGGTGCTTGTTTCCTCGATAGACTATAATGACTATGTGGGCAGAATTGCCATAGGGCGCATCGAGCGCGGCGTTATGAAGCAGAACCAAGAGGTAATGGTCTGCGACTATCACAACAGGACCGCTCCATTCAAGTCAAAGGTCGTTTCCCTTTACACCTTCGAGGGGCTGAACAAGGTCCCCGTAGAAGAGGCGCAGGTCGGCGATATCGTGTGCTTCTCCGGTATCGAGGGCGTTACTATCGGTCAGACGATTTGTGCGGTGAACAACCCCGAGCCGCTTCCTTTCGTGAAGATATCCGAGCCTACCGTCGAGATGACGTTCTCGGTAAATACCAGCCCGTTCGCAGGCAGAGAGGGCAAGTTCGTTACCTCGCGCCAGATACGCGACAGGCTGATGAAGGAAACGCTGAAGGACGTGTCCCTGCGCGTGACCGACAGCGAAACGCTCGACGCGTTCAATGTCGCGGGTCGCGGCGAGATGCACCTGTCCATTCTTATTGAAACCATGCGCCGCGAGGGCTACGAGCTTTCCGTAAGCACGCCGCGCGTACTGACAAAGGAGATAGACGGCGTTTTGTGCGAGCCTGTCGAGCGCCTTGTTGTCGATGTCCCGGGCGATTCGGTCGGCTCCGTTATGCAGAGCATGGGTCAGCGCAAGGGCGAGATGGTGTCCATGCACCC
>CAMEPN010000104.1 GCA_945931735.1 uncultured Clostridia bacterium | reverse complement strand
AAGGAGTAAACCTTTCTCTTAAGGGCAAAGTGTCCGATATGGAAAAGGAAAATAGCGGCTTAAAGAAAGCGGTATCGGAAGCCGAAGGAGTGAACCTTTCTCTTAAGGACAAAGTGTCTGATATGGAGGAAGAGAATTCCTATCTGTATAATATGGTATCTGATCTTGAAAAGGATAATTTGGAGCTTAAGAAAAGAGTGTCTGTTGTTGAGGACGAAAATTCTTGTGTAAAAGCTACAATATTGGAATTGGAGGACGAAAACCGGTGCTTAAGAAGCAGAACTTCTGATTCCGAAAATGAAAATTCCTGTCTAAAAACCCAATTAGCCGATTTGCAGGCGGAAAATGCGAAAATTGATGAAAAATTGCGTGAAGATGAATTTGCGTATACTAGCCGCATTTCCGAGATGGAAAATATTACCTTTGAACAGGGCTGCAGTATAAAGAAGCTAAATGCAGACACAGAGGAATATAAAAAGACTATTGAAAGCCTAAAAATTAAACTTCAGCTTATCGAAAAAAGCAATCATGACTATGCTGAAAATGCTGAAGAACAGAGAAAAATGATTGCAAAGCTTAACTCTCAAGTATCAGAGAAGCAGACTGTTCTTGAGAGAGTAAGGGCGGAAGCCGATTCTTTCAAACAGACTGTTGAAAATAAACAATCGGAAATATCTAGTCTTAACACTAAGCTGGATGCTGCAAATACTGAGGCAAAAAGATGGCATATTCTGTGCGATTATCATATCAAGGAATCCAAGCGTCACGTCAATTCTTTCAGATATCGTATCGGCTCAGCAATGATAGAAGCTTACAGTTCACCCAAGAAAATGCTTAAGCTTCCGTCCCAACTTTTTAAGATAATGAAAGATTACAAAAAGAATGGAGCAGAAAAGCCGACCGAATATCCCTCTTTGCCTGAAACCTCATCTGACAACAAACAGACGATAAAATGCACTGTTAATTCAACCGCTGTTGAGGTTGGTATGTCTGTCAGCATCATCATGCCAACATGGAATAGAAAGGGAACAATAGGAAATGCCATTAATTCCATTTTAGGGCAGAACTATAAATCATTTGAAATAATTATTGTAGATGACGGTAGTACCGACGGCACTGAAGAATATGTAAAGAATAAATACAAGGAACAAATTGAAAAGCATACCATCATATATTTAACCCAGAAAAATTCCGGCGTTTGTGCAGCAAGAAATTTGGGTCTTAGTCACGCACGATATGAATATATCGCATACCTGGATTCCGATAATATCTGGAAGCCAACTTATCTGGAAAAGATGATAGGAGCATTTAAATCCCACCCCGAAATCCAGACTGCATATGCAAATCTTCATGTAAACGATATAGTCCATCATTCAGAGAAAATCAGAAATTCGGCTTATGACAGAAAGGTCATTGTGCATCAGAATTTCATCGATTTAAACGTGTTTATGCACAAGAGAGTTCTCTTTGAACAGCTTGGCGGATTTGATACAACATTAAAGCGCCTTGTCGACTGGGATCTTATCGCAAGATACACTCGGAAAATGCCGGCATTTCATGTTGATGAAACTCTTGCCGAATATTATCTGGATACGAAATTAAATAATATTTCCACCACTGTTTCCCTTGATGACAACAGAGAAAAGGTGTTGAAAAAACTTAGACGAGAAAGAATGAACTATAACCTGGACTCTGTTAATGTTGCATATATTTTATGGGATTACCCTGCCGGTTCACAGACATTTGTCTTTAACGAAATAAAGTATCTGATTGAACACGGCTGCAAGGTTCAGGTGTTTTATAAGGTCGTTGCAGCCAATTACAAAGATCCTGATTTTGAGCTTAAGGCAACCATGGTAAATGACGAAGCAGACCTTGCACAACAGCTTGTGGATAATGATATAGATTATATGCACGCCCATTTCGCATATCCAACAGCATACCAACTTGCCTACAAGGCTTCGCAGATCACCGGTATTCCTTTCTCATTTGCTGCTCATGCAGTGGATATCTTTTTGTACCTTAACGACAAGAGAAATCATGTCGGAGAGGTAGGAAGCTTTGAAAACTGCGAGATGGTGCTGGTTCCGGGCGGAAAATATCACCTTGACTTCTTAAAATCACGCGGTGTTCCTGCAAATAAAATTTCAATATGCAATCAGACGGTTGCGGAAGAATTCATGGTTTATAAAAACGAACACATGGATAAGCCGAAAATATTCAATACCGATAAAACAAAAATTGTGGCGATCGGCAGATTTATTGAAAAAAAGGGCTTTGAGTATCTGATAAAAGCCGCACAATACCTTGATTCTTCTTACAGTATTGATATCTATGGTTACGGTGATCTTGAAGATAAATATAAAGAGCTGATTGAAAAATACGCTGTACAGGATATCGTTGCTATCCGCGGTACAATCCCTAATGCAATAGAATGCCTTAAGGACGCTGATTTGCTTGTTGCACCGTGTGTTGTTGCGGAAAACGGTGATATTGACGGTATGCCGACAGTCGTTCTTGAGGCTATGGCTTGCGGAGTGCCTGTAATATCTACGGATGTATCGTCAATCCCGTATGTTGTCAAAGACAAATACAATGGTTTTATTGTTCCCGAGAGAAACGAAAGAGCTTTGGCGGACAAAATCAAAGAATTCGTTTCTATGCCAAGTGCTGACAAGGCGCTTATTGTTCGCAACGGTTATAATACTGTCGGGGATAATGATACCACGAGAACAATGGCTTCGGCACTGCTGGACAATATTCTTCTGAAATCTGTTTCTATCTTTATGGTCACTTATTGCGCAGATGATTACAGCGAAACCAAGAAAATAGTTGAAAACCTGTTTGACAAGACCACCTCAAGATTTTCACTTACCATAGTTGATAACGGAAGTCCAAACGCTGAATTTATAAGTTATCTCAGAAATCTGGAGCGATCCCATTCAAATATTCACCTCATTTTGCTTGAAAAAAATATATGGTGCGGTCCTGCTTCAAATCTTGCACTGTCAACGATAAACACCAAATATGCAATATATTTGTGCAGTAACGAGGGATATCCAATCGAATACGGCTGGGAAAAGAGATTTATAGAATATATGGATCGTCATCCCAATTGTGCTATTGCCGGAGGTTTGTCATACATTCCGAAGCTATGCACCAGAGAAGCTTTAAAAAACAGCGAACCATTTCAGCAGTACAGAAATCAGAATTACCTTGATAAAATGCCTGAACCTATTCGGTTTGTTCAGGGGGGACTATATATACTTCGTATGGCTGCGTTCAAGGAGTGCGGCGGATTTTCTGATAAGCTGGTGCATGGACATATGGATACGGAATACAGCTATTACATCCAAAGCTGTGGTTACGAAATAGGGTCAATAGAAAATGTATATGCCGGAACCAAGCAAACACGTCCTTGCCCGTCTGACTATGTTAACGACACGACAGTCGCTGTCCACCCCTATTCGGAATCAAATCTTCGCACACTTGAAAAAACGGTGGCAGAGCATAATAATATCTGCAATATATGCGGATATCACGGAAAATACAATAACCACATCTGTCCCAAATGTCACAGCAGCCCCGAGGACAGAGCGCTGTATCAGTTCTTATATGATACTGTGCTTTGTTATAATCCTAATTATTCCGTTGACACTTCTTCGTATTCAACAAAATGCGATACTCTAACAGATCTGTTTGAGAAAATGTTCAAAAACGGAGAGAAGAAAGTCACGCTTACAAATGATATAGAAAGCACTGTGTCAGAAGCGGAATATATAATATATCCATGTAAATCCCTTGCATATGATGAAACTCCACGCCTAGCTGAATATTCCAGAAATGTTAAGCAGTATTATAGCAGCATAGTTGATTACTCAGAGTGCAAGATCGTTGAATACAAAAAACAATAAAAAATAGGAAGTGCACATTTATGAACATTACAGTTGCCGGAACCGGCTATGTTGGTCTGTCGCTTGCAGTATTGCTTGCGCAGCATAACGATGTAACAGCAGTGGACATTATTCCCGAAAAGGTCGAAAAGATCAATCGCGGGATATCGCCTATTGTAGACGTATATATTGAGAGATATCTCAAAGAGAAACCGCTCAGCCTTAAAGCTGTCTGCGACGGAACAGAAGCCTATATGAATGCGCAGATCGTGATTGTTGCAACGCCAACAAACTATGACACGGACAAAAACTATTTTGATACTTCATCTGTTGAAAACGTTATCGAAACAGTGACCGAGCTTAATCCCAACGCAGTGATCGTCGTAAAGTCCACCGTTCCCGTAGGATTCACTTTACAAGCGCGCAAACGCTTTAATAATAAAAATATCATCTTCTCACCTGAATTTCTGCGCGAGGGCAAAGCTCTCGAGGACAATCTCTATCCCTCCAGAATAATCGTCGGTGCTCCACAGGACGATGAACAGGCACGAAAAAACGCTTCTGTATTTGCTCAGCTTCTGAAAAATGCGGCGATAAAGCAAGATGTTCCGGTGCTTATCATCAATCCTACTGAGGCCGAAGCAGTAAAGCTGTTTTCCAATACCTACCTCGCAATGCGCGTTGCGTTCTTCAATGAGCTGGATACCTATGCGGAAGTCATGGGTCTGAACACCCGCGAGATTATCGACGGCGTCTGCCACGACCCACGCATCGGAGGCGGGTACAATAACCCCTCCTTCGGTTACGGCGGATACTGCCTGCCCAAGGATACAAAGCAGCTCCGCGCTAACTTCGGAAACATTCCGAATGACCTCATCAAGGCAATAGTTGATTCAAACGCAACAAGAATGGATCATATTGCCGACGAAATATGCTCGCGCAATCCACACACAGTGGGCATATACCGCCTTACGATGAAGGCGGATTCCGATAATTTCCGCCAGTCTGCAATACAGGAAATAATGCGGAGAATTTCTGAGAAGAATATTAACATAATAATTTATGAGCCAACTCTATCGGGGACTGATTTCAATGGTTATGCACTGCAGAATGATTTTAACGAATTTTGCAGTATTTCCGATATAATTATTGCCAATCGTATGAAGGAAGAACTGAATACGATAAGCGATAAAATTTACACGAGGGATCTTTTTTGTCGCGATTAAAATAAGGGGCGTTCAAATATGATTGAAAAAATCAAACGATACAGGTTTTTATTCGAAGAGCTTGTAAAGCGAGATTTTACAAAAAAATACAAAAGAACCATACTCGGTATCTTATGGAGCGTACTGGGGCCGCTGATGACTTTGGGAGTTATGGCGCTGGTTTTCACACAATTTTTTGGAAGAAATACTGCTCATTATATAATCTATCTTTTTTGTGGGAATTTACTTTTTAGCTATTTTAGAGAATCAACAAGCACAGGTATGCAGGCTCTTTATGATAATCATTCAATTTTTTCCAAGGTGAATGTTCCAAAATATATGTTCTTGCTGTCTAAAAATGTTGCCGCATTAATTAATTTCGGAATAAATCTTGTGGTTCTTTTTATTTTTGCCGCGTTTGATCATATTGTGTTTAGTTGGAGGTTTTTGCTATTAATTTACCCTGTTTTATGCCTTGTTGTATTTAATTTGGGAATGGGTTTAATTCTTTCTGCTCTTTATATCCTGTTCAGAGATATTAGGTATCTTTATGATATCTTTACTATGCTGATTATGTATCTTTCTGCAATATTTTATACTATTGACTCCTATTCACCAACGGTTCAAGAGCTTTTCAACTTGAATCCGATTTACGTGTATATAAGATACTTCAGAGAGATAATTATAGATGGACAGATTCCTAATGTTATGGTTCATGTGCTGGGAGCGGCATATGCACTTATTGCACTTGGAATCGGGGCTTTAATATATAAGAAGCAGAATTATAAGTTCTTGTATTATATTTGATGGTGGATTCATGGATGAGATAGTAATTGAAGCAAAACATATTGCTGTAAAATATATTACCGGCGATCTTCGAAATATCGGTCTAAAAGAATATGTGGTGAAAAAGCTTACAGGAAAATATCATGTAGAAGAGTTCATGGCAGTAGACGATGTAAGCTTTACACTTTACAAAGGCGATCTGATGGGGATAATCGGAACAAATGGCGCCGGAAAATCTACACTGCTAAAGGTTGTGACCCAGATCATGCAGCCTTCTGCAGGTACTATCAAGGTCAATGGAAGTATAGCTGCATTGCTTGAACTCGCCAGCGGCTTTGATGGGGATCTTAACCTGAAAGAAAATGCATATCTCCGCGGCGCTATGCTAGGATATACTCGGGAATTTATGGACAGGAAATATCCCGAGATACTCGCCTTTTCAGAATTAGAGGAATTTGAAGATCGTCCATTTAAGCAGCTTTCAAATGGCATGAAATCACGCATTGCTTTTTCAATTGCAAGTATGGTAGATCCGGAGATACTTATATTAGACGAGGTACTTTCAGTTGGAGATGGCGCATTTAGGGAAAAAAGTGAGAGCAAAATGCGCGAAATTATAAACAATGGCAAGGTGACAATTATTGTTTCACATTCGATTGAACAGATAAGGCGTATGTGCAATAAGGTGCTGTGGTTGGAGCATGGAAAACAGATGGCTTTTGGTGATACCAAGGAAATCTGCGATAACTATGAAAAATATCTCAAAAATAA
>CAMEPN010000103.1 GCA_945931735.1 uncultured Clostridia bacterium | reverse complement strand
GGAACAGCTTCATGACCGCAAAGCCTGTCGGGCTGTCCAATTCCGCAGTAGGTTCGTCCGCGAAGATTATCTTCGGAGCGACCGCGACCGCCCTTGCAATGGCGACGCGCTGCTGCTCTCCGCCGGACATTTCGCCGGGGCGGTGGTGCATTCGCTTTTCAAGCCCCACCTGCACGAGGCTCTGCTTTGCGCGCTCGATGCGTTCCTTGTATGGGAGCCTCGTCATTCGCAGCGCAAACTCGACATTTTCAAAAGCCGTCATTGTAGATATAAGTGCTACCGACTGGAAAACAAACGCCATATCATATCTTCTCAGCTTATCTCTCGCAGGCTCGCCGAGCTTTGTGATATCGTTTTCTTTATCAAGGAAAAAAACCTCCCCTGAGGTCGGCTTATCAAGGGCGCCCAGAATATTTATCAGCGTCGTCTTGCCGGAACCCGATCTTCCGCGCAGGACGGAGAGCTTATGCGGCTTTATCTCAAGGTTTATTCCTTTAAGGGCGTGCACCGTGCTCCCGTCGCCGATTTGAAAATCCATACAGACGTTTCTTGCTTCAATGATATTTTCCATAGCTACCTCTGTGTCATACGGATGCTTGTGTAAAAGGCTCTGCATAAAATTTACACAAACCCATAACACCGCTATCATATACTACGCTATAATTATAACAAATTTACACGCCAATGTCAATAAGATTTAGTCTTTTTAGTCATTTTCAATAAAAAGGGAATTAATTACATATTTCGCCGTAAACTTATCATTATTAACTACCTATTCTGTATTTTGTGGTAGTTATTTATTTTATGGCAATATTCGACTATATATTGTGCTGTGTTGCTTAAGTAATTATCATTTTATACTTAAATAAACAATGATATTACCGCAAAACTTATTTTGAGCATTTTAAACAAAGTTTTTCGTTAATTTTTATGCATTTAATAGACCTGCTTAACTGTCGCCCGATGAAACAACTCTTATAAACGCAAAAAACCGCCCCGACGAGCGGGGCGGTCAAGTTATTCAGCAAGTTGTGCCAAAGTTGAGCAATCAAGCGTCAGCTTAGATTACTTTCTCTTCTTAGCAACTACAACAGCAGCGCCGGCCAGAACAGCAGGAACTACTGCAAGAGCGATACCGGAATCAGGGTTGGTCTTGTCGCCGCCGGTAGTGCTGCCGCCTTCAGTTTCTGTATCAGTAGCTGTGTCGGTAGCTGTCTCGGTGTCAACAACGCCGGAAGTATCGGTATCAGTCTCGGTATCGGTAGCTGTATCGGTATCCACGATATCAGTCTCGGTCTCGCCGCCTGCTACAACAGTAGTGGAAACTACGTCAGCAGCAACGCCGGTCTCGAAGCCAGCGTCAGCTGTCAGCTTAACGGTAACGTCCTCGTCAGCAGCTGCGTTAACATCGAATACGAGAGTCAGAAGAACTGTGCCTTCAGCGGGAGCCTCAGTGCCAGCCCATGCGAAGTGCATTGTATCTGCGTTGAATGCAGGCAGACCCTTATCAGTGGTTGTAGAGTCAACCAGTGTCAGGTTCTCGGAAGCCTCAACTACGAACTGTGTAGCAACATCGGTGAAGCCGTTAGCAACAACTTCAACAACGAGCTGCTCGCCCTCAACTGCTGTATCGGAAACAACAGGAGTGATTGCAGCGGAAGCAGCCACAGCTGTCAGAGACAGAACTGCAGAAGCAACGCCAAGAGATAAAATCTTCTTCATATTATTTTCCTCCATAATTTTTTTGTATTTAATGGCCCCAGTGCGGGGCTTCCGCCCCGCGGGACAATTAAAGAACCGGGATTAGTTGACTAAGATTAGCCTGCAACAACGTCAGCAAGGATCTTAGCAGCGTCGAGTGCGTTTACAGCACCGTCAGCATTTACATCGCCAACAGCTGCTTCGATAACAGTGCCGTCAACGATTGCCTTCAGGATAGCAGCAGCATCGAGTGCATTTACAGCGCCGTTGCCGTCAACATCGCCGAGAACAACGGTAACTTCGGTCTGCTTCTTAACCTCTGCGAGCAGAGCCTCGTAAGCAGCCTTCAGATCCTTCTCGTCCTGAGTGGTCTTAGAGCCATCGCTGTTTGTGTTAAGGCGGTTGTAATCAACAAGGTTACGATCCTCGTCGAAGATTACATTCTCTTCGTCAGCAAAGTTGCTAACAGTTGTGAACTTGTAAGCGAGGTCGTTCAGAGCCTTCTTAAGCTCATCTGTAGCCTTCAGGTCGCCTGCGTCGATCATGTCGGAAACTTCAGCGATCTTGTTGTAGATCTCACCGTAGCTGTAAGCGTAGTTGCCGAGCTTATCGTTCAGAGCCTTGTATGCGCTGTTCAGAGCCTTGTAAACATCAGTAGCTGTCTGACCGTCAACTTCCATGCCGTCCTTGTAGGACTTGTTGCTGTTAGCAGCTGCAACCCACTTCTGAGCTGCCTGACGCTGTGCAACCAGTGCATCGTGCTCAACAGCAAATACAGCTGCGTCACCAGTAACATCTGCGAGGTCGTAAGCGGAGTTGATCAGAGTTGTTACGTCTGTTCTCTTGTAAGTAGCGTCTGCTGCGGGGAAGAGATCCTCGAGAGCGTACTTCAGATATCTGTAGATCAGAGTCCACTCAGCAGAAGACTTGCCGGTGGGGTTAGTGATAGAACCTGTGTCGTCGATATCCTTGATACCGGTGGTAACAGGAGTAGAAGCTGTGTAGTCCTCAACGAGCTTGAGAGCCTGCTTCAGAGTAGCGTCTGTTACATCATCGGAAGTAACTTCAACATACTTAAGGATGTCGCCGCCCTTGTTGATCTTAACAGTCTCGCCGTTGATCTTGCCTTCCCAAGCCTTGCCGGAATCGTTGTTAAGGGATGCGCCGGTGATCTTGCCGTTGTCGTTTGTAACGATCCAGTTGCCTGCAGCCTTGCCGCTTACTGTTGCGTAGAGATCCTCAGCTGTGGTTCTCTTGTATGCAGCAACGAGCTGGTTGTGGTATGTCTTGAGCAGGGTCTTAACAGCGGTGTTTGTACCTCTTGTTACATTGTCAACAGACCAGTCGTTGAACAGTGCAACAGCGTCCAGAGCAGCGTTGTAAGCCTTAACGATCGTGGGGTTAGTAGTCTTTGTGGAGCCTTCGATCTGAGTCAGCTCATTGTACTGATCATTGATGAAAGCGTAAACGCTTGCGCTGCCGTTAGCGTCGATGATAGATGTGCTCCAGCCGCCCATATCGATAACACTGTCGCCGTTCTTGATGAGATCGAACAGTTCACCGTATGTATTGAAGTCAGCATCGTGAGCGCCGCCGCTGATGATCCAGTAGTTACCGGATGCGAGGTTAACCCAACCCTTAGAGAAGGAACCTCTTCTCCAAGACTCGTAAGCGTTCTCCTTACCGATAAGAGCCTCGTAGCTCTTCAGAGCGGATCTGAACTGAGCCTTTGTTACGGAAGCAAGAGCGGTCAGGTTCTTCTTAGCAGCGTCCAGAGCCTCGTAAGCGTCTGTAACCATGCTGGAGTCGCCGGAAGTCAGGTAATCCTGAGCGGTCTCGTAAGCAGCTGCGAAGTCGGAGTAGTCCTTACCATTGCCCTGGTCATCTTTGTAGATAGCGTCGCCGTTATCCATCTCGTTGTTGGACTCGTAGATCTTTGCGCAGGAAGCGATAAGGGTCTTGAGCTGATCAGCGGTGTAGATGGTCAGACCATCAACAACGTTCTTCAGCATGGAGTAAGCAGCGGTGTAGTTGTCAACTGTGGAAGCTGCGTCAGCCAGAACGTTCTCAGCATATGCGAGAGCGTTTGTGAAGTTCTCCTGAGAAGTAGTACCGTAATCATAGATATCATCGGTTCTCAGTGTCTCCAGGCTCTTTACATAAGCCTCGAGGTCTGCCTTGGTCTTAACGTTCTTTACGTCAACAGCAGTATCGTCTGCATTGGCTACAACTGCAACGGAAGTCAGAGCCATTACAGACGCCATAGCAGATGCAAGAATTCTTCTTCTTAACATAATAGTCCTCCTAAATTATTGTTTTTTAAAACATCTCTGAGTTATCGGGCACTCGGATGTAATAAACGGATATATGATCCGTTATGAGGGTAGTCACGAGAATGTTCAAAAAAGTTTCAGGAAAAATATTTTTTCCAAACAATTTTTAGATTCCCGTTTTCACTACTGTAGTCACGGACCGTCGGGAAAAAGTTTCACCCGTTTCAAAAATTTTTTTCAAAACGGGCGAATTCCCATTTATACCGCATTGTTAAGCGGTTTACAGCGGATCAGAATGACCCGGGAAAATTACTTTCTCTTTCTGGAGAGAGCAACAGCGCCGGCAGCTACAACAGCGATGCCTGCAACCGCAGCAACACCCTCTACGCCTGTATCAGGGGAGGTCTTGTCGGGAGCGGGAGCGGTAACAGCGGTGTCTTCGTCAGCGTCAGCAGCAGTGTCATCGGCAGAAGCGGTTTCCTCATCTGCTGTATCGTCAGCAGCAGCGCCCTCAGCAGCGTTAGCGATAACGTTGCCCTCAGCGTCCCAAGCGAGCAGAACGTTTCCGTCAGCGTCGTAAGCGGTCATGCCGAGAACAGTGATATCGGTCATGCCTGTGGACCACTCCTGGAATGCGATCTGAACGAGGCTGTAATTCTCAACAACGCAGTTGGTGTCGTCAACTGTCATTGTCAGAGTGTACTCATAGTCGCCGGTCTTTTCAGCGAGCAGGGGCTTATCCTCTGCGCGTGTAGCCAGCTCGAGATCCTCGTCAACTACGCCCCAGAACTCCTTGCCGTTCCAGTTATGGGAAGAATCGTCAGCGCTCTTGCTGGAGAGAACCAGCGCGCCGCCTACTTCACCTTCCCACCAATCCTTTTCAGCGGGTGTGAACACAACGGAAACGGAAGCGATCTTTGTGCAGTCGATGCCGTAGTCGTTAACGTCCTTGGAGCTGGAGTCGAATGTACCGTCGGAGTAAACAACGGGCATCCAGCTGCCTGTTCCGCTGGAGAACTTGCCATCGGAATCAACTGTTGTCAGAGTTGCGCTTGCTGTTGCTGCGAGAGCTGCTGCGCAAACTGCAGCTGCGGAAGCTGCGGAAAGAATCTTTGCGATCTTCATGATAATGATCCTCCAAATATTTATTTAAGTATACCGTATAAAACGGTCTGCGCCCTAAAATTACTTTCTCTTTCTGGAGATAACAACTGCGCCTGCTGCTACTGCTGCAAGGCCTGCAACTGCTGCGATGCCCTCAACGCCGGTGTCGGGAGAAGTCTTGTCGGTAGTAGTTGTGGTTGTAGTTGCAGTATCGTCAGCTGCTGCGGTGTCGTCTGCTGCGGTATCGTCAGCGGGAGCTGTTGTGCCGGTAACGAGGTTGCCGTCGCCGTCAAACAGAGCCATTGTGTTGCCGGACTTGTCCTTGATCTCGAAGGAAACTACCTCGATAGCGGACATATCGGAACCCCACTCCTGAAGAGCGAACTGAATGTAGCCGTCCTCGGAGCCAAGTACTTCTTCGTAAACACAGTTGCTGTCGTCGATGGGGCAGGTCAGCTCGTAGGTGTAGTCGCCAACCTTAACGGACTGGATATCAGCGTTAGCGTCGTGTGTATCAAGCTCGAGATCCTCGTCAACTACGCCCCAGAAGCTCTTGGAAGCCCAGTTGTGGTCAGCGGGTGTGATCGTGGTAGGACCGCAGGAAACAACTACTCCGCCGCCTGTCTGACCCTCGAACCACTCCGGCTCAGCAGCCTTGATAGTGAATACGAGAGAGCCTGCGTTCACGAGGTCAAGACCGAGGTCGTGACCCTCAGCGGGGCAGAAAGGCTTGATCAGCCACATACCTGTGCCGGCAGTAAGGCCGTTTGCTGTGCTGGAAGAAGTAACCAGCTCTGCGCTTGCGGTTGCTGCGAGAGCCGCAGTTGTAGCAACAGCAGCTGCTACGGAAAGAACCTTTGCGAACTTCATAATAAAAAATCCTCCTTGAAGTCATAATATTTCCGCACGGACTCGGCGCGGAAAAAATTCACGTTTGTAAAGGCAGTAAGCCCAAAAAGACATAACTACCCTTGTATAACACTATAACATTTTTACACGACTTTCGTCAATGTGCAATTTGTATAAATCTTTCATGTTTTTTTATTGAAATTAATCAAGCGTTGTGATTTACTTAAAAAAAAGGGCATAAAACGGCTCTGTTATGCGGTTCATAGTATTATTAAGTAAAATAACTTACAGATATTCTCGGCGTATTTTTCTATTTTTAATCAGCTTATTTTCATAATATTTCTTTCGCTATTGTGAATTAGACGTAATTTTTACGATATTTTTTGAACATTATGCACAAAATAAAAATATCCCCTTGAAAATCGCGCAATTAAATGATATAATATCTATGTTATGAGCCTCTTTAGTTAAATGGATATAACAGCCCCCTCCTAAGGGGCAGTTGTAGGTTCGATTCCTACAAGGGGTGCCAGGGTTTTGCGTCGGGAACGACCCGACGCAAAACAATCCGAATTTTCCTTCGCCGTCCATAGGGACGGCGTTTTTGCTGTGTTGAACAGATTTTCAAGCTGCTGCAATCCGACCGCAAAAACCGGAAAATTCTCGGGGCGACTGCGCTATCCCTCGGGCGGCTCTTTGCATCGGGAACGACCCGACGCAAAACAATCCGAATTTTCCTCGCCGTCCATAGGGACGGCGTTTTTGCTGCGTTGAACAGATTTTCAAGCTGCTGCAATCCGACCGCAAAAACCGGAAAATTCTCG
>CAMEPN010000102.1 GCA_945931735.1 uncultured Clostridia bacterium | reverse complement strand
GGCGAAAAATGTGGTACAATGTATAAGTAATACTGCGTAACGGCAGTCGATCACAGTAAATATCTGTTGAGGAGTAATATTATGTCAAAAAACTACGATTCATACGAAAGCCCCTTCTGCACACGATATGCAAGCAAGGAGATGCAGTACATCTTCTCCGCCGACAAGAAGTTCACCACATGGAGAAAGCTCTGGGTCGCGCTTGCGAGAGGCGAGATGAAGCTCGGTCTGCCCATTACGCAGGAGCAGGTGGACGAGCTTGAGGCTAATGTAAACAACATAAACTACGACGTTGCCGAGGCGCGCGAAAAGGAAGTCCGCCACGATGTAATGTCCCATGTATACGCTTACGGAAAGCAGTGCCCCGAGGCGGCGGGAATAATCCACCTCGGCGCGACATCCTGCTATGTCGGCGACAATACCGATATAATCATAATGCGCGACGCGCTGCTGCTGGTCAAGAAAAAGCTGGTCAACGTTCTTGCGAACCTTGCGAAGTTCGCAGATGAATACAAGGCTATGCCCTGCCTTGCCTATACTCACCTCCAGCCCGCACAGCCCACCACCGTTGGCAAGCGCGCGACGCTGTGGATGAACGAGCTTCTGATGGATCTTGAGGAGGTAGAATACCGCATTTCTAACCTCAAACTCCTCGGTCAGAAGGGAACAACGGGTACGCAGGCTTCCTTTGTGGAGCTTTTCGGCGGCGATTCCGAGAAGATAAAGGCTCTCGAGAAGTCTATCGCGGAGGAAATGGGCTTTTCGGCGTGCGTTCCCGTAAGCGGTCAGACCTACTCCCGCAAGATAGACAGTCAGGTGCTCGCAACCCTCGGCGGTATTGCGCAGAGCTGCTCGAAGTTCTCCAACGACCTGCGCCTGCTCCAGAATTTCGAGGAAATGGAAGAGCCGTTCGAGAAAAATCAGATAGGCTCCTCGGCTATGCCGTACAAGCGCAACCCCATGCGCAGCGAGCGCATAACCTCCCTCGCGAGATACGTTATGATCGACACGCTCAACCCCGCGTTCACCGCAGGCACACAGTGGTTCGAGAGAACCCTTGACGACAGCGCGAACAAGCGAATTTCCGTTGCGGAGGGCTTCCTCGCAGTTGACGCGATACTGAACATTATGATAAACATAACCGACGGCATTCAGGTTTATCCCGAGATGATAAGACAGCGCCTTATGAAGAAGCTCCCGTTCATGGCGACAGAGAACATCATGATGAGAGCTGTTGAGAACGGCGGCAACCGTCAGGAGCTGCACGAGCTGCTCCGCACCCATTCCCACGCCGCTGCAAAGCAGGTCAAGATGGGCGGGGAAAACGACCTCGTCGACCGTATCGCAGCCGACCCTGCGTTCAAGATAACCAAGCAGGAGATAGAGGCGGTTCTTGTTCCCGAGAATTATGTAGGGCGCGCTCCCGAGCAGACGGAGGAGTTCCTTTCCGAGTTCATCAAGCCCGTTCTCGAAGCGAATAAAGAGCTTCTCGGCGAGCACGTTGAGCTGAGCGTCTGAGTTTATACTGCAAAAAGGTAAAGGCAAAGGGGATAACAGGCATTGAAAAAATGGACGGCGGCTCCCGCTCCTTCGGGCGGCGGGGATATTCTCGGAGGATTTGGTGATTTTCTGGGCGGATTGCTTCTTCGGCGGGGGATATACACGATGGACTCCGCGCGCGATTTCTTCGCGTGCGAGAGCCTTTCCGACCCGTTTTCGCTCCGCGATATGGACAAGGCGGCGGAAATAATCAGCGCTGCGCTCGAAGAGGATAAGAAAATAACCGTTTTCGGGGATTACGACTGCGACGGCGTTACGGCGACCGTCATGCTTTACAGCTACCTCGAGGCAATGGGCGCGGACGTTGATTTCTACATACCCGACCGCTCGGAGGGCTATGGCATGAATATCCCCGCGCTGACCAAGATACTGAATGGCGGCACGCAGCTTGTCATCACCGTCGACAACGGCGTGAGCGCGGCGGCGGAGGCGGAGTTTATCCGCGAGCACGGCGCCGAGCTTGTTATCACCGACCACCACCAGCCGCCCGAAGCGCTGCCCGTATGCGGCGCGTGCGTCGACCCTCACAGGGCGGACGATATGTCGGAGTTCAAAGACCTGTGCGGCGCGGGAGTGGTGCTGAAGCTGCTTTGCGCGCTTGAGGGCGACGAGAATTTCGTCATGGAGCAGTATTCCGACCTCGCGGCGGTGGGAACCATTGGAGATGTAATGCCGCTTCGCGGGGAGAATCGCTACATAGTCCGCCGCGGGCTGGAAAATATACGCCAGTGCCAGAATTTGGGCCTGGAGCGGCTTATCCGCTCTGCGGGAATGACCCCGGAAAGCATTACGGCGGCTTCGCTTGCGTATTCGGTCTGCCCGAGGATAAACGCGGCGGGGCGTATGTCCGGCGCGTACAAGGCGGCTATGCTGCTGCTCGCGGACAGTACGGAGAACGCTTCGCGGCTCGCCGAGGAGCTTGCGCTGATGAACGACGAGCGCAAAAAGGCAGAGCAGAAAATAATGGAGGACATTTCCGCGCAGCTTGCTGCTGACCCCGCGATACTACGTCAGCGCGTGATAGTCGCTGCGGGCGAGGGCTGGAACCACGGCGTTATCGGCATCGCGGGCGCGCGGCTTATGGAGAAATACGGAAAGCCTACTGTCGTCATCGCGATAGAAAACGGCGAGGCGCGCGGCTCGGTCAGAAGCTTCGACGGCTTTTCCGTCCACAGAATGCTTACGGAATGCTCGGACATACTAACTAAGTTCGGCGGTCACCCAAAGGCAGGCGGTTTTTCTCTCCCTGCGGACAGGGTGGGTGAGCTTACCGAGAGGATATACCGCTATGCGCGGGAGTTTTACCCGAAAATGCCCGTGCAGGAGATTTGCGCGGACATGGAGGTCACCTGCCGCGAACTTACGGAGGAGAATGTCGCCCTGCTGGAGCGGCTGGAGCCGTTCGGCGAGGGCAACCGTCAGCCGCTTTTCCTGCTTAAGGGCTGCATGGTGCGCTCAAAACGCGCGCTTAAAAACGGGCTGTATACGTCGTTTGAGGTAGAAAGCGGCGGCGTTGTTCTGAAAGCTCTGACATTTAAGATACCGTTCGATAAATTCTACCCGCAGGCGGGTCAGAGCGTGGATATGATCGCCACCGCAGAAATAAACGAGTACAACGGAAAGCGCAGCGTAAATCTCAAGGCGCTTGAGGTGCGCCCGTCGGATTTCGCGGAGGACAGGTTCTTCGCGGCGCAGCGCGTCTACGAGGAGATATCGCGCGGCGAGGGCTGCGACAAGCGGCTGGCACCGAGGGTAATTCCGCAGGACAGGGCGGCGCTCATGGGAATTTACGACATCATAAGGAAGAATGGCGGAATGTCCGCGGAGGACATCGCGGTGTATCACGGCGGCGTGAATTATTGTATGCTTAGGATAACGCTCGACGCATTCGCGCAGGCGGGCATGATAGAGCTTGCTCCAAACGCGGAGCGGGCGGTCATTATCCCCGTGAAAACAAAATCCGACCTGTTTGCGACAGGTCTGCTCGCTGACCTTAAACGGCAGTTTGCCGCAGAATAGGCGGGCGTTTACCGGTCGACCCGTTAATGGCGCGGCGAATTGCGCCGACGATAGGTCGCCATCAGTTATTTTGGAAGGACGGCAAGGCTATGGGAATTTCCACTATCGAGGAGCTTATCGAAAAGATAAAGGCAAGCGATAAGCAGTATGACACGGATAAAATAATGCGCGCCTACGAGCTGGCGGACAAGGCGCACGACGGGCAGATGCGCTCATCGGGCGAGAAGTATATCACACACCCGCTGTCCGTCGCCTCGATACTGCTGGATTACTGCATGGATACCGATACGCTGTGCGCCGCGCTGCTTCATGATGTGGTGGAGGACACTCCGATAACGCTCGAGGAGGTACGGAAGAAATTCGGCGACGATGTTGCGCTGCTGGTCGACGGCGTTACCAAGATAGGACTTGTCCCGCTGGTTTCCAAGGAGGAGCAGCAGGCGGAGAATATCCGTAAGATACTCATGGCGATGTCCAAGGATATCCGCGTTATCATCATAAAGCTTGCCGACAGGCTCCACAATATGCGCACGCTTTACGCGCGCCCGCCGCAGAAGCAGCTCAAGACCTCGCTCGAAACCATGAATTTCTATGCTCCCATAGCGCACAGATTAGGTATGAGCGACGTCAAGGAGGAAATGGAGGACATAGCTATCCATTACCTTGACCCATACGGCTGCAAGGAGGTAGAGCGCCTGCTCGACCTGCACAAGGAGGAGCGCGACAATTTTATCGACACCATCAAGTCCCGCATAAGAGAGCGTATAACCGACATCAAGCCCGAGCCGATAATTGAAGGGCGCGTAAAGTCCATTTACAGCATTTACAAGAAAATGTATGTTAAGAACAAGCGCTTTGATGAGATATATGACATTTATGCCGTACGTGTTATAGTGCAGTCGGTCATCGAATGCTACAACGTCCTCGGCGTTATCCACGATATGTTCCGCCCCATGCCGTACCGCTTCAAGGACTACATCGCGACCCCGAAGCCGAACAGGTACCAGTCGCTCCACACTACCGTAATAGGCAGGGAGGGCATTCCGTTCGAGGTGCAGATACGCACCGTTGAAATGCACAACACCGCGCAGTACGGTATCGCGGCGCACTGGAAATACAAGGCGGGGCTTAGCGGCTCCGTTGCGGGGGAGAAGCGCTTTGACTGGGTGCGCCAGCTTCTTGAGCGTCAGCAGGAGGCGGACGATGTCGAGCAGATAACCGACGCGATAAAGACAGACCTTGCCCCCGATGAGGTTTTCGTATTCTCTCCGAAGGGCGACGTGTTCTCGCTCCCGCTCGGGTCGACCGTTATCGACTTCGCGTACGCTATTCATACGCAGGTCGGGAACAAAATGACGGGCGCGAAGGTTGGCGGGCGCATGGTGAGCTTCGATTATCAGGTCAAAACCGGCGACATTATCGAGATACTGACCAGCGGCTCGCCTAACTACGGCCCGAACAGAAACTGGCTCGAGATAGCGAAAACTACCGAGGCAAAGGGAAAGATCCGCTCGTGGTTCAAGAAAGAGCGCCGCGAGGAGAATATCCAGCGCGGCAAGGAGGAGCTTGAGCGCGAGTTCAAGCGAAACGGAATACCGCTCGACCCCGAGCTTATCAAGGAAGCCGCGCAGCGCCAGCGCATAGGCAGCGTCGACGACCTCTACGCGGCGATAGGCTACGAGGGTGTTTCCCTGTCGAAGATAGTAACGCGTATCAAGGAGGAACAGGCGCGCCAGCACAAGGAGCAGCAGGCGGCGCTCGCTCCGCAGAAATCCAACGAGGAAAACATCGAGGAAACCAACCGCCGCTCCCGCCGCAAGGGAATAATAATCGAGGGCGTGGACAACTGCCTTGTGAAATTCGCGCAGTGCTGCAACCCGCTCCCGGGCGACCCGATAATCGGCTTCGTGACAAGGGGCTTCGGCGTTTCGATACACAAGCAGGACTGCATAAACGTTATCAACAACATGGAGAGCGAGGAAAACAAGGACCGCTGGATAAAGGCAAGCTGGGCGGGTGTGGACGACAGCACCTACCGCGCGACAATCGACCTTATCACCGAGCAGAAGTCCTCCGTCATCGCGGACGTCACTGCGGCTATCGCGGCGAACCATATCCCCGTGCACGAGATGAATATGCACAGGCTGAAAAACGGCAACAACAATCTCCTTATCACGATAGAGATAGCGGGCGTGGAGCAGCTCTCGAACGTAATGTCGCGGCTCCAGAAAATCTCGGGCGTTATCTCGGTGGACAGGACGGGAAAACAGTAACAACATTGGAAATTATAAAATTTATCGGCAGCCTCACCACGGAGCAGCTTTTTACGGCAGCGGCGGGGCTGCTGCTTATCGCGGCGGTATTTTTCCTCCTGCGGAACACAAGGCGGGCGACAAACGCGCGGCTTCGCAGAAAAGTTCGGCGCGGCGGCTTTATTTCGAGCGAGGATTTTGAGAAAAACTGGATAGTAAGCGGCGGCGAAAACCCCGTCGGCTATAAATATACGGATTTCCCGGGCTGCTATGTCATTATGATATTCAGCTCCCCCGTGCGCGGGAAGCGGTTCTATAACTACGAGAACATTTATATCGGGCAGTCGGTGAACGTCTGCCAGCGGGTACATAATCACTTCAACGGCAAGGGAAAGGGCGACATTTACGCGGATATCAAATACGGGAAATACGCCTATGTGCGCATTGTCCCCGTGAAAGCGAAGCGGCTCAACGACATGGAAACCGCGCTGATCGAAGCGTTCAGCGCAACCGACAGCTATAACAAGACAAAGGGCGGCGCAAAGGTGACGCGCGTTAAATAACGGAGAAAAGCTATGAAAGATGTTTATATGCTCCCTCTCGGGGAGCTTGGGGCGAATTGCTATATTATCCCCGCGGCAGAGGGTAAGGCGGTCGTTATTGACCCCGCTTCTGCGACGGAGGTCATTATGTTCCTGCAATCGAACGGGCTGACGCTCGGGTCGATAGTATTGACGCACGGGCATTTCGACCACTTCGCGGGAGTTGCCGCATTAAAGGAACAGACAGGCGCGGAGGTGATCGCGCCCGCGCCTGATGCAGAGATGCTGGAGAGCGCGGCGAAAAGCTGGGCGGACTTCATGCCGCATACCGAGTTCAGACCCGTTGTCCCCGACAGGACATTTTCCGACGGGGAGGAATTTT
>CAMEPN010000101.1 GCA_945931735.1 uncultured Clostridia bacterium | reverse complement strand
CGGTGAGATCGACATTATATCCGAGTTTGACGGGTTTATAGTGTTCACCGAGGTCAAGACCAGAAAATACGGCAGCATGGTGTCGGGTATCGAGGCGGTCGACCGCCGAAAACAGAAAAAGATAATCCTGACATCTGACGCCTACCTGACGGAGCATGATACAGGGCTTCAGCCGAGATATGATGTTGCCGAGGTGACAATAACGCGGGGAGAGCTTCCGCGGGTAGTGCGTATCGACATCTGCGAGGACGCATTTACCGCCGACGGTATTTACACCGTGAACTGAACCGCATGAAAGGATGACTTGATTATGAATTACAGGAGCACGAGAAATTCCTCCCTTAAGGTGACATCCGCGCACGCGATCACCAAGGGGCTTTCCGACGAGGGCGGTCTTTATGTTCCCGAGAGCATTCCTGCTCTTTCCGAAGCGGAAATTCTCTCGCTGTGCGACAAGAGCTACGCCGACCGCGCATACGAGGTGTTCAGCAGACTGCTGACCGATTTCACTCCCGAGGAGATAAGACACTGCGTCGACAGCGCGTACAACGACAAAAACTTCGACTCCGACAATATCGCGGAGATATCCCTGCTCGTCCCGGGGACATATGTTCTCGAGCTGTGGCACGGCCCCACCTGTGCGTTCAAGGATATGGCGCTCCAGATACTGCCCTACCTGCTCACAACGTCCGCGAAAAAGACCGTTGACGGAAAGCAGATCGCGATACTCGTCGCGACATCGGGCGACACCGGCAAGGCGGCTCTCGAGGGCTTCAAGGACGTTGACGGCACCTCGATAAGCGTTTTCTACCCCGAGGACGGCGTGTCCCGTATGCAGAAGCGCCAGATGACCACACAGGAGGGCAATAACGTCAACGTCTGCGCCATCAAGGGCAACTTTGACGACTGCCAGAACGGCGTAAAGCAGATCTTCACCGACAAGGAAATCGCCGACAGGCTTGCGAAGAACAACATTCTCCTTTCCAGCGCAAACTCCATCAACTGGGGCAGACTCGCGCCGCAGATAGTTTACTACGTTTCCACTTACGCGGAGCTGGTAAAGAACAAGAAAATCGAGTTCGGCGAGAAAATCAACATCGTTGTCCCCACGGGCAACTTCGGCAACATTCTTGCCGCATACTACGCAAAGCTGATGGGCATTCCCGTAAATAAGCTCATCTGCGCTTCCAACAGCAACAACGTCCTCACTGATTTCATCAACACGGGCGTTTACGACAGAAACAGGAAGTTCTACACGACTGTTTCCCCGTCTATGGATATACTTATTTCCTCCAACCTTGAGCGTCTGCTCTATCACCTCACCGGCGAGAACGACGCGGTGATCCGCGACTGGTTCGGACAGCTCAAGGAAACGGGACGTTACGAGGTTTCCGACGATGTCAAGGCGAAGATCTCCGAGCTGTTCTACGCGGGCTGCTGCTCCGACGACGAAACAAAGGCGGAGATTAAGTCGACATTCGAGAATTACTCCTACCTGCTGGATACCCACACTGCCGTTGCGGCAAAGGTTTACGAGGATTACAAAAAGGCTACGGGCGACACCACAAAGACGGTTATCGCTTCCACCGCGAACCCCTACAAGTTCAGCGGCGCGGTTTACGAGGCTATCGGCGGCAGGATAGACACAGACGACGAGTTTGAGATAATCGACCGTCTTGAAAAGGCAACGTCTACAAAGATGCCTGCTCCTCTCGCGGCAACACGCACAAAGGCTGTAAGATTTACAGGCTCCGTCGAGAAGCAGGACATGAGCAGCGTAGTTCTTGATTTCCTGAAATCTTAAAATAAAGAGGGAGGCTGACTGTGCTTTACACGATAGGCGACCTTCACCTTTCGCTGGGCTGCGACAAGCCGATGGATATTTTCTCGGGTTGGTCTAATTACCTCGAACGCCTAGAGAGCAACTGGAACAGCAAGATAACCGACGACGATACGGTGGTGCTGCTCGGCGACCATTCATGGGCGCTGAAGCTCGAGGACAGCTACAAGGACCTTGAGTATATCCACACACGCCTGCGCGGCAGAAAGATACTCGTCAAAGGCAATCACGACCTGTGGTGGTCGACGGCGAGCAAGATAAACGCCTTTGTAAAAGAGAACGGCTTCGATTCTGTCAGCTTCCTTTTCAATAATGCATTTCTCGTTGAGGGAGTGTCGGTATGCGGTACGCGAGGGTGGATCCGCGAAAACGGAGAGCCTGCGGACGCAAAGGTGCTCAACAGGGAAGCGGGGCGGCTGGAAATGTCGCTCAAGGAGGGCGTTAAGCTCGGCGGCGAGCTTGTTGCCTTTATCCATTACCCGCCGATATACGGCACAGAGGAAAATGTGTACATCACGGAGATACTCCATAAATATAACGTAAAGCGCTGCTATTATGCGCATCTTCACGGCGCGAGCATACGCGGCGCGCTGAACGGCGAGCGCGCGGGGATACAGTATAAGCTGGTTTCCGCCGACGGCGTAGGATTTGACCCCGTTAGAATTGATCAGAGTGCTCTCTGAATGAAAATAACAAATTTATTGTCCCGAAGGACAAGGAAGGATCATCAACAATGGAAATTATTTCTCAGAACAAGACAGCGACCAATACCACTGCCATCGAATTCAAGTTCTCCGCAGAGGAGTTTGAGGCTGCTATCAACGCGGCTTACAACAAGGCAAAGTCCAAGATAACAGTCCCCGGCTTCCGCAAGGGCAAGGCTCCCCGCAAGATAATCGAAAAGACCTACGGCGAGGGCGTTTTCTATGAGGATGCAGTAAACTCCCTGTACAACACCAATATCGCAAAGCTGGTCGAGGAAACCAAGCTTGAGGTAGTCGATGTTGAGAATACCGAGGTTACAGAGGTAAGCAAGGAGAACGGCGTTTCCTTCAAGGCTGACATCATCACCAAGCCCGAGATCGAAATTTCCGACTACAAGGGATTAGAGGTCAAGAAAACCGTCAAGACTGTAACCGACGAAACAGTCAACGAAGAGCTTGAGAAGATGCGCAAGAGAAGCGCGAGAATTATTTCTGTTGAGGACAGAGCTGTTGAGGACGGCGACACCGCTGTTATCGACTTTGAGGGCTTCCTTGACGGCGTTGCTTTTGAGGGCGGCAAGGGCGAGAGCTATCCTCTTGAGATCGGCAGCCACACCTTTATCCCCGGCTTTGAGGAGCAGATAATCGGCAAGAACATCGGCGAGGAGTTTGACGTAAACGTTACATTCCCCGAGGATTATCAGGCAGAGAACCTTAAGGGCAAGGCTGTTGTTTTCAAGTGCAAGCTGCACGAGATCAAGGGCAAGGAGCTTCCCGCACTGGACGATGAGTTCGCAAAGGACGTTAGCGACAAGGACACTCTCGACGAGCTGAAGGCTGACATCAGGGAGAAGCAGGAGAAGAAGAACGCGGAAGAGGCAGATAACGATGCCGACAACGCGTTGGTTGAAGCGCTGCTTGCCAAGATGACCGCCGAGGTTCCCGAGGTAATGTACGAGCGCCGCATCGACGACATCGCACGCGAGTGGAGCGCAAGAAACAGGATCGGCGTTGAGGACTACCTCAAGTACACCGGTTTGAACATGGAGCAGTTCCGCGCTAACTTCAAGGAAGTTGCTAAGCGTCAGGTAGACCTGCGTCTTGCTCTCGAGAAGATCGCTGACATCGAGAACGTTGAAGTCACCGACGAGGACGTTGCCAAGGAATATGCAGACATGGCAGAGCAGTACAAGATGGAAGAGGACAAGGTAAGAGCTGCTATCCCCGAGAGCGCTATCAGAAGCGACCTTAGAATTGAAAAGGCTCTTGACGTTGTAAAGAACAGCGCAAAGATCGAAGAAGTTACTGAGTAATTTTTGGCGTTATTAAGATCCGCGCGCGTTTTGTGCGCGGATTTTGGTTAAGAATGCGGTCGGTTTTCGTCGCCGTCGCAGGTCTGAGAAAGGAGCATTATGGCTTACATTCCTTATGTTGTTGAACAGAGCAGTCACGGAGAGCGTTCCTACGATATTTTTTCCCGCCTGCTGAATGACAGAATAATCCTTCTCCATGATGAGGTCAATTCCGCGACGGCAAGCGTTGTCGTTGCGCAGCTTCTTTATCTTGAAGGACAGGATCCCGATAAGGATATTTTCCTGTATATAAACAGCCCCGGAGGCTCCGTTTCCGACGGCATGGCTATTTATGACACCATGCAGTATATCAAGTGCGATGTTTCCACTATCTGCATGGGTATGGCGGCGTCTATGGGCGCGTTCCTGCTTTCGAGCGGCGCAAAGGGCAAGAGAATAGCCCTGCCGAACAGCGAAATAATGATCCACCAGCCCCTTATTTCGGGCGGCGGTATTTCGGGACAGGTGACCGATATCCAGATACGCACAAATTACCTCCAGAGAACAAAGGATCGCCTTAATCATATTCTTGCGGACAACACCGGCAAGGATTATGAAACCATCTGCCGCGACACAGAGCGTGACAATTTCATGTCTGCGGAGGAAGCACTTCAGTACGGTCTTATCGACAAGGTATTTAACAGCAGACAGGAGCTTGACGCCAAGAAGTCCTGACACACACCCATAGGAGGATAAAATTTTATGATGGTTTGCTCCTTTTGCGGGAAGAACGAAAACCAGGTAAGCCGTATCCTGTACGGCATCGGCGGGGACAAGGCTGTAATTTGCAGCGAGTGTATCCTCACCTCCTACAATATGCTGGTCGAAAGCGGAGATATCAAGGGCGGAAAGCTTGCGGCACCTGCCGCAGGCGTTGCCGGCGACTCCGATTATCTTTCCCGCTCGGACGAGCTTATGACGCCCGAGGAGATCAAGGCTTACCTTGATGAATACATTATCGGACAGGAAGAGGCTAAAAAAATTCTTTCCGTTTCCGTTTACAACCACTACAAGAGGACTTTCCTCAACGACGGAGAGGACGACGATGTTGAGCTTCAGAAGTCGAACGTCCTGCTGCTCGGTCCGACGGGCGTCGGCAAGACAATGCTCGCGCAGACGCTTGCGAAGCTCCTTAAGGTGCCGTTTGCTATCGCGGACGCGACTACGCTCACGCAGGCAGGCTATGTCGGCGAGGACGTTGAGAATGTGCTTCTGCGCCTTATTCAGGCGGCTGATTTTGACATCGAGGCTGCGGAGCGCGGCATAATTTACATCGACGAGATAGACAAGATATCCCGCCGCAGCGAAAACACGTCCATAACAAGAGACGTCAGCGGCGAGGGCGTTCAGCAGGCGCTGCTGAAGATAATCGAGGGTACGGTGTCCAATGTCCCCCCGCAGGGCGGCAGAAAGCATCCGCATCAGGAGTTTATCCAGATAAACACGAAAAACATTCTGTTTATCTGCGGCGGTGCGTTCGAGGGCATCGAAAAGATGATTGCGCAGCGCGTATCAAGCTCCGCTATGGGCTTCGGCGCGGACGTGAAGTCCTCGAAGGACAAGGAAAGCGCGGATATGCTCAAGCTGGTGAGCCAGCAGGATCTTGTCAAGTTCGGAATTATCCCCGAGCTTATCGGGCGTCTGCCTGTTGTAACGGCGCTGGACGCGTTGGACGAGGACGCGCTCGTACGCATACTTGACGAGCCGAAGAACGCGCTCATCAAGCAGTACAAGTACCTGTTCAAGGCTGACGACATCGAGCTTGAATTTGACGATGACGCAAAGCGCGCAATTGCCAAGAAGGCGATAGTCAACAACACGGGCGCGCGCGGTCTGCGTTCCATCGTAGAAAAGACGCTGCGCGACATTATGTTCACAGCTCCGAGCGACCCGACCATCAGAAAGGTGACTGTCACCGCCGATTGCGTCGAGGGAACAGGCGAGCCGATAATCGAGCGCGACGCGTCGAAATCAAAGAAAACTGCGGAAAAGTCCGACAAGAAGCCCAGAAAAAAGGCTTGAACGGAAAATTGAAATGTGACAACGGCGGCAGGGGATTGCCGCCGTTTGTGTATCGGGGGTAAAAATGAGCGTTTTTGAGAAAATTTACGAGCAGGTGCGTAAGATACCGAGAGGAAAAGTCGCGACCTACGGTCAGATAGCTATGCTGGCGGGAAATCCGCGCTGGGCGAGGGCTGTCGGCTACGCGCTGCACAGCAACCCCGACCCCGACGGGATACCATGCTACCGCGTGGTGAACAGGTTCGGCGGGCTTGCGCCTGCGTTCGCGTTCGGCGGCGAGGAGCGGCAGGCAGAGCTGCTGCGCGCGGACGGAGTGGAGGTTCGCGCCGATAATACTGTTGATCTTGAAAAGTACCTCTGGAACGGGCTGTGAGCATGGCAGTGTTACTTTGGCGGATACTCAGATCGGCTTGATTTTCGTCGGGAAAGCTCCCGAAGCACTTGACACATCGGGTGAAATGTGGTATAATCTGATTGTATCTGTGATACGCCGGTGTGTTGGAATTGGCAGACGAGACGGACTCAAAATCCGTTGCCAGCAATGGCGTGCGGGTTCGACCCCCGCCACCGGCACCAGAGTTTTGCCGCGCGAACAAGCGCGGCAAAACGATCCGAATTTTACTTCGCCGACAGCCGTCGGCGATTTTGCTTTGTGGGTTAAATTTCCCGTGTTGAATAAAGCCGACCGCAAAACCGTAAAATTCTCGTGGCGCCTGCGCAAAGGACAGGAGGATTTTTGCCAATGTCGCGGCAAAACGATCCGAATTTTAGTTTGCAAAGTTTACCTCAACATACGTTGAGGAAAACCGTCCGAATTTTACTTCGCCGACAGCCGTCGGCGATTTTGCTTTGTGGGTTAAATTCCCCGAGTTATAT
>CAMEPN010000100.1 GCA_945931735.1 uncultured Clostridia bacterium | reverse complement strand
CCCGGTCTTTGACTGCTTTGCAGTCAAAGACATTCTCCACGACAAATTCCGATTTATCGGGCACCCCGCCCGCGTGTGACAACCCGAGCCAAGAAATCTCATTCAACCGGAAATGACCGCGGGGGTACCCCGTCGCTTAGTTAATTATACATAAGGGCATCTCTATAAACCTTGTTTGAGAGAAAATCGGTTTTTAGAGGTGCCCATAAAACAGAAAAGGTCAACGAAAAACGCAAAGCCGCCCTTGACATATCACATCAAAAACGGCTCCGAACATCTGCTATGACCCTTTCAGCGTCACTTCACCCAATAGACCCAGTTTTCCTTTCTAGGCTTGCCCTCGGGGATATTCCCCGCAGCATAGCCCAGCGCGCAGTTGCCCACGCCGACATAATCTCCCTCGATACCGAGCGAGCGCAGTATCTCCCTGCCCTCGGCGCTTTCAAATTCCTCCCTCGCGCGGTGTATCCAGATACTCCCGACTCCGAGCGAATTTGCCGCCAGCATGAGATTTTCCATGACAAGCGAGCCGTCGTACACCGCCGTAGGCGCGTTCCTGTCCGCAAGCACTATCATTATCACGGGCGCGCCGTAGAACGGGTCGAAGCCCTCGTCCCAGCCGCCTATCTTCCTGTTCATATCGGAGATCCTGTCGCGCAGCTCCTTGTTAGTCACCGCGATGATTATGGGCGACTGCGCGTTGCGCCCCGTCGGCGCCCATGTTCCCGCCTCGGCTATCTGCCGCAGGATATCCTCCGGAACCATGTCGGGCTTGAACGCGCGGACGCTCCGCCTTGTTCTGATGTTTTCAAGTACCTCGTTCATGGCAATTCCTCCTTAATGCCTTATACTAATAACCGTTTAAACGAAGGAAAAGATTTGCGGAAAGACGGTACCGATATCTAGGAAAAGAAACGCAGGCGTACTTTATGTACGTCAAGTTTCTTTGACGACGATAGCGGTGCTGGATTTCTGCAAAGATTTCCTGAGTTTGAATGGTTATTAGTATTACATCGGCACGGATGTTTCCGCAAGTATCCGGTCGATTATCTGCCCGCTCGTCTTGTATGCAGTCTGCCCCGCCGCCATTATCACGCGGTGCTCAAGCACGGGCTTCGCAACGTCGCGCACGTCGTCGGGCGTAACGAAAGAGCGGTTTTTAACCAGCGACATCGCCTGCGCCGCACGCAGCATCGCTATCGACGCGCGCGGGCTTGCGCCGAGCTTTACCTCGGGGGCAGTCCTCGTCGCGCTGACTATCATAAGAATATACGCCTTGACCTGCTCCGCCGCGGCTATTTTCCCCGCCGCGTCCCTGAGCGCGCACAACTCCTCAAGGGTCATAACGGGGCTGACATCTATCTTATGCGGCATCCTGTCCAGCATGAGCAGCTCCGACGCGCGGTCGGGATAGCCGATGGACAGCCGCATGAGGAAGCGGTCAAGCTGCGCCTCGGGGAGATGATATGTGCCGTAGGTTTCTATCGGGTTCTGCGTAGCTATCGTCATAAACGGCACAGGCAGCTTGTGCGTTACTCCGTCGACGGAGATCTGAAGCTCCTCCATCGCCTCGAGGAGAGCCGACTGCACCTTCGGCGACGAGCGGTTTATCTCGTCCGCGAGGAGAAAGTTGCACATTGCCGCGCCCGCGCGGTACTCGCTTTTGCCGTCCTTGTCTATAACGGTGTAGCCCACTACGTCGGAGGGCATGAGGTCGGGCGTGAACTGAATGCGCCCAAATGACCCCGAAACCGACCGTGCGAGCGTTTCCGCAAGCAGCGTCTTTCCCACGCCCGGGACGTCCTCAATCAGCACATGACCGCCCGCGAGCATCGCGCAGACCACCTTTTCGACAACGTCGCGCTTGCCGATTATAACGCTTTCGATGTTGGATATAAGCCGTTGTATCTTGTCGTTCATATTATTCTCCGATAATGATAAAAGCGGCGCAGCCTGTTCAGCCGCGCCGCATATATTTCAGCATTAAGCCGTCCGTTTCAGCCTGTTATCAGTTGAGCAGGGAGTGATCGTCGGAAGCGTCGAACAGGTGGATCTTGTTTGGATCGAGAGCGAGCTTGACAACGTCCTGAGGACGAGCGGTGCATCTGGGAGATACGCGGGCTGTGAGCGGAATGCCCTCGCAGGTCAGATACAGATATGTTTCGGCACCAAGCATTTCGGTTACATCAACAGTAGCCTCGATGATACCGGTCTTTGCGTTGGAGAGGAACATCTCTTCGTCGTGGATATTCTCGGGACGAATGCCGAGTACGACTTCCTTGTCAACGTAGTACTTGAGAGCTTCGTTGTCAGCCTTAGCGGAGGGCAGCTCTACATAGAACTTGCGGCCTCTGGAGGTCTTGGTGTCCTCGGAACCGAATTCGATGGTGTACTTGCCGTTCATCATGAGCAGCTTTGCGTTGATGAAGTTCATCTGAGGAGAACCGATGAAGCCCGCAACGAACTTGTTTACAGGGTTCTCGTACAGGTTGATAGGAGAGTCGATCTGCTGGATGTAGCCGTCCTTCATAACTACGATACGGTCACCCATCGTCATAGCCTCTGTCTGGTCATGGGTTACGTAGATAAATGTTGTGCCCAGCTTCTTATGCAGCTTGGAAAGCTCGGTTCTCATCTGTGCACGCAGCTTTGCGTCCAGGTTGGAGAGCGGCTCGTCAAGCAGGAATACCTGAGGATCACGAACGATCGCACGACCGAGCGCAACACGCTGTCTCTGACCGCCGGAGAGAGCCTTCGGCTTTCTGTCGAGCAGGTGAGCGATATCGAGGATCTTGGCAGCTTCTTCAACGAGCTTCTTTATCTCGTCCTTAGGCACCTTGCGGAGCTTCAGACCGAAAGCCATGTTGTCGAATACTGTCATATGGGGGTACAGAGCGTAGTTCTGGAAAACCATCGCGATATCTCTGTCCTTGGGAGCAACGTCGTTTACGAGGCGGTCGCCGATGAACAGCTCGCCCTCGGAGATCTCTTCAAGACCTGCGATCATACGCAGAGTAGTGGACTTACCGCAGCCGGAAGGACCTACCAGAACGATAAACTCCTTATCCTTAATGTTCATGTTAAAATCGGAAACAGCAACTACTCCGCCGGGGTAACGCTTGTATATACCTCTAAGTGCCAAACTTGCCATGTAATTATGACCTCCTGATGTACAAATATTTTGAGCAAGGCCGCATAAAGACGTAACGACCCTATTTGCCGCTAATAATATAATACCAAAACTCGCCCGAAAATAAAAGAGCCTAAGTCAACAAATATTTTTTGATACGTTTATCTATTTTCACTAACGTTTACAAAAAACAGGCAGAAAATCCGCGCCGTGATGGTATTATTGCACAAAAAATCAGCTCATTTTCGGAAATGTGAAAACCGTGTGAACTTTTTTTGGCGTTTATAACAAAGCACTTTGAGCCTTTTTGTTAATATTACCACCATTGTCATGTTAAGTTACAGTTTGGGTGTATTAATTTGTATATTCTGCCCAACTTCTACGGTATGGAATATCCCCGCAAACTCCGTCATACAGATAAGACAGGCTATTTTATATGGAGGAATGACTATGGCGGAAAAAAAACGGCGCTCGGGAAAAACGCTTCTGATAGGCGTAATACTGCTGCTTTCGGCGGGGATATGGTGCCTTATCCGGCTCTGCACCGCGAATGCGGGCGGGATAAGCGGCGAAACCAACGAGCAGCGTATCGCATACATAAACAGCTTCGGCTGGGACGCAGGGCTTACTCACACCGACGTAAAGGAGGTGCGCATTCCCGTGCGCTTCGACGAGGCTTACGAGCAGTACAACGCGCTCCAGAAGGAGCAGGGCTTTGACCTGCGGAAATACCGCGCCTGCTCTGTAAAGCAGTATACCTACGACATCAGCGACGACACCTCGTCGGTGCCGATTTACGCGCACCTTCTCGTGCTTGACGGCGAGATAATCGGCGCGGACATCTCCTCCGCCGAGGCTGACGGCTTCGTGACTGTCCTTGCGAAAAATTAAAAGGGCGGCTCTATTGACAAACTCCCCTTCGGGTTGTACAATATATACAAAAACGTCGGGGGTCAATATGAAGAAAAACATCGTCTTATTTGCCGCAGCCTGTGTTCTTATCATAACTGCTGTTGTTGTGACTTTGAATTATTTCGGCGGCACTAAAACGCCCGGGTTTGTTTACGGCTCGCCGCAGAATGCCTCGGGCGCAGCGGCTGACCCCGAAACAACCGACGGGAGCATTCTTCTCTGCGCCGACCCGCTTAACAGCGTTTATCTGAGCATTGACGGATTTGACATCACGCTGACAGGCTCCTGCCCCGAGGACACCGAAATTTACGCAGATATGACCGCTTCTGTCGAAATGCATAGCTCTGTCGAGCGAAACGGCACAGGATACACCGCGCGTCTTTTCTGCGCAGATGTCCCCGAAAAGTTCGGCTGCGGCGACGCTTATGTTAATATTTATTTCGGCGAAGATAAATTTGACTATCACCTGCACCTCACGGAGGAGGGCTTTGTTCTCCCCCGCCTCGGGGATATTGAAAACGTGAACGGAAGCCTGCCCGAAAGCATTCCGGAGCTGCCCGCGGAAAATCTTGCCGAGTATATCGGCGGCGATGTCACGAGCATTCTCGCGCAGGTGCGGAAGCTTTCCGATACGATATGCGCGGGTCTGACCGACGACTACGACAAGGCGCGCGCACTGGCGCACTGGGTTTCGGAGAACATTTACTACGACTTCGACGCGCGCAGCGGCACGGTCGACAGCGACACCGTATCGCTTTCGCATATTCTTGAAACTCACCGCTCGGTCTGCATCGGGTTCACCAACCTGTATTCGGCGCTCTGCTCGGCGCAGGGAATTACCTGCTATAACGTCAGCGGCGACGTGCTTTACGGTTGGATAAACTACAAGCCGTCGGACAAGACAGGTCTGCACGAATGGAACATCGTCGTTATCGACGGGCGCAAAATAAACGTCGCACTGTGTGGAACACTCAGAACGAATACCGCGGCGGCGTTTACACGCGGGGCGAAACCACTTCAAAGTATTTCGACTTCCCCGACAGGTACCTATCGCTCGAGCACCGCGCACGCAGCGCCGAGCACAGGGATTATTTTTCCTTATCCGAA
The DNA here is from genome assembly GCA_945931735.1 of uncultured Clostridia bacterium. GTDB lineage: Bacteria > Bacillota > Clostridia > Oscillospirales > Ruminococcaceae > CAG-115. Next base: position 1,671 of record CAMEPN010000100.1, on the reverse strand, counting down.
TGATTATTTATGGGCGGCTCTAACCGCCCTTTTTATTTTTCTGCGCGGTTTTGCTCGCGCTGCTCCGCTTCCCTTTTCGAGAAAACGCAGCCGCAGTAATTTTGCCGATACAGCCCGTATTCCCTGCTAAGCTCAATCGAGCGCAGATAGCCGCCATGCTTCTTAAAATCGTTCGGGAGGTGCTTTACGCTGTAAATTTCCGACAGCTCCTCGCCGATTCGATTGAGCGCGGCGCAGTTTTTCATCGGGCTTATCGACAGCGTCGAGCAGAAATAGTCGAAGCCGTTTTCCCCTGCATATTCCGCCGCGCGCTCAAGCCGCAGCCGATAGCACCGCATACACCTCTCCCCGCCCTCGGGGACATTTTCATACCCCTTAACGGCGGAGTAAAACTCGCTCGGGTCGTAGCGGTCGGGGACAAATGTCACCTTGTTTTTCGCGGGCAGGCTTTCGATAAGGCGCTGCTGCTCGCTCACGCGCTTTTGATATTCCTCTTCGGGGGAAATATTCGGGTTGTAATACAGCACGGTCACGCTGAAATACTGCGACAGGTATTCAAGGCAATAGCTCGAGCAGGGGGCGCAGCAGCTATGGAGCAGCAGGCGAGGAGTGCTCCCGCCGAGCGACGCGATAAGCTCGTCCAGCTTTCGGCTGTAATTTATCTTCTGTTCCGTGTTCATCACCGCCCCGCAAAAATATCCCGCTGCGCCACCGCGAGCCTGTCGCAGCGCTCGTTTTCGGCGTGCCCCGCATGGCCTTTTATCCAGCAGAACTCCACCTCGTGCCTTTCGAGCTGCGCGAGCAGCCTGTCCCAAAGCTCGGGGTTGAGCGCGGGCTTTCCGTCTGACTTTTTCCAGCCGCGTTTTTTCCAGCCTGCTGCCCAGCCTTTTGTTACCCCGTCGACAACATACTTGCTGTCGGTCGTGACGCGTACCTTGCAGGGATATTTCAGCTTTTCAAGCGCGGTTATCACGCCGAGCAGCTCCATGCGGTTGTTCGTGGTATACGGGTCGCCGCCGCTCAGCTCAAGCTCCTTCCCGTCGCAGCGGAGTATCGCCCCGTAGCCCCCCGGCCCGGGATTTCCGCTGCAAGCCCCGTCGCTGAATATCTCGACAAATTTAGACATAAACCCCTCCGTCAAAAACAGCCCTCGGCAGAACGAGGGCTGTTTGTTTGTGAATAATGGCGATCAGTTTGCAAGACCTGCGCGCTCGATACCTTCTGTGAAATACTTCTGGAGGAAGATATACATGATAACGATAGGCGCGATCGCAAGCAGACAGCCTGCCTCCATCCAGACGATGTAGTCGGAAGCAACGCCGACCTTACCGGTGAGGTACATTGAGATGATGTTGGAAATGTTCGCGATCTTCAGCGAGATAGTGTTCGGGTCGTTGAAGAACATCGAGCTTACATAGTAGTCGTTCCAGTACCATACGATGGAGAAGATGAATACCGTTAAGAACGAGCTTGCCGCGTTGGGGACCATGACGCTGATGAACGTCTTGAACGGGCCGCAGCCGTCGAGGTAAGCGGCGTCCTCAAGCTCCTTGGGAAGTCCGCGGAAGAACTGCCTGAACAGGTAGATGAACAGACCCGCTCGGATACCGTTACAGAACAGGGCGGGAATGTACATCGCGAAGTTCGTGTTTACAAGGGAGATGGAATCGC
>CAMEPN010000099.1 GCA_945931735.1 uncultured Clostridia bacterium | reverse complement strand
GTGCTTATTGAGATAGCAAAAGCGTTACAGAGGGTCAAGGGGCAGAATGATGTGGTAATGCGGCTCGGCGGCGATGAATTTGCGGCATATTTTGTCGGCGCAGCGTCCGAGGAAGCGGCTTCGGAGATCATTAAACGCTTCTTTGACGAGGTTTCAAATATTCATGTCGAACCTATCACCGAGGGCATAAGCGTAAGCCTCGGAGCTGTTTTGTACAAAGACGGGCTGACGTTTGATTCGATTTACAAGCTCGCCGATAACGGCGTGTATGACAGCAAAACAAATAAAGGAAATTCGTGTACGTTCCGAAAGCAGCTCTGTTAATTGTGAAAAATCCCGCACATTTTTTGTGCGGGTTTTTTATTGTATAATGCCTTTGACTGCGCGAACAATTAATAATTCCGAAACAAATTTCAAACAATTGACAAACACAATAGCTGTAATATATAATATACATGAACTATGCGGGGTGAAAACAATGAAACCGTCGGAAATAAAAAACCGGATTTTAGAGCTTAGCAGGATAGCCTTCGAGCGCGCAGGCGAGAAAAAAGGCCGCTCCCTTCACATCACGGGAGCATTGACGTAAAGAAAAGCATGGCTTCGCTGTATATAGACGGCTATGAAAATTTCGGCTGGAAGCTTGAAGGCTCGGAATACCCCATTGCTTCGGTGGACACAGTAACCTTGAAATTCAAGCGCGACCGCAAGATTTGCAGCAAGGCTGAGCTGACGCGGCTCCAGAGAAATTTTGACGCCTGCGTTTCCGAGATACTGTCGCTTGAAGGCTCAAAGTATCTAAAGGCTTCCGTTGCGGCGTATTCCGTCGGAATAGTTGGCACGGCGTTCATGGCAGGTTCGGTTTTCGCCGTGACCTCAAACCTTATCGTACCATGCATAATACTTGCCGTTCCTGCGTTCATAGGCTGGGCGCTTCCGTATTTTCTTTATAAGAATATTTCAAAGAAAAGGACGGCGGAAATAACTCCCCTTATCGAGCAGAAATATGACGAGATATATTCAATATGCGAAAAAGCAAACGCGCTTCTCGGAGCGGGCGACAGCGAATAGCCGTTGTTCGTCCGCCGCGCAGCAAATTGATTTTTCATAAAGAAGTATCTGTATATGGAACCGGTCCGTATCCGGCAACCTAAGCGGAGAGCGGTTTGTAAAAGCCTTCGATTATTCCGACCGACTTAGTCAGTTAGCATGACGGGTCTTAAAATCCGATCGTAAACAACATCACTGACAAATCTACAACTCACCAAAAAAATATATATTCATATAATATCAGTAACTGCGGCACGGCAGAATAATCAATAAAAGGTGACGATCATGGCTTACATATACACCCTCAACGATATACAGCCCGGTCAGCGGGCAACGGTGAAAAAGCTGATGATACACGGCTCGATGCGGCGGCGGCTGCTTGACATCGGGCTTTCCGAGGGCACTGAGGTCGAGTGCGTCGGCAGAAGCCCTATGGGCGACCCGTCCGCCTATCTTATCCGCGGCGCGGTCACGGCGATACGGCGCGCGGACTGCCGCGGGATTATCGTGGCGCCTTACGGGGAGAATGACGCCGAAGAAAGCGACGGCGCGGTCATTTCGAGCGGTGGGGATAATTCACCCGAAAAATACGGCAGTGCGGTCGACCCGAGCGGCGAGGAAACTTTGCTCCAAAAAAACGAAAGCGCGGTCACTTCGAGCGGTGGGGATAATTCACCCGAAAAATGCGAAAAAGCGTTCACTCCGAGCGGCACGGAAAATCTCCCCGAAAAATACGATAGTTCGGTCGACCCGAGCGGCGGGGAAACTTTACCCCCAAAAAATGAAAACGCGCTTACCACCGGCGGCGCCAGAGTGATTGCTCTCGCAGGGAACCCCAACGTCGGGAAAAGCACGATTTTCAACAATCTGACAGGACTGCACCAGCACACCGGCAACTGGCCCGGAAAGACCGTTTCGAGCGCACAGGGGCAGTTCTCGACTGCAGAAAACGACTATATTCTCGCGGATATACCGGGGACGTATTCCCTCATGGCGCACTCCGCCGAGGAAGAGGTCGCGCGGAATTTCATATGCTTCGGCGGCGCGGACGCAGTGGTTGTCGTGTGCGACGCGACCTGCCTCGAGCGCAGCCTCAACCTCGCGCTTCAGGTGACCGAAATATGCCCGCAAACGATAGTCTGCGTCAACCTCATGGACGAGGCGAAGCGGCGCGGGATATGCGTTGACCTCGCGCGGCTGGAGGAAAACCTCGGCGTTCCTGTCGTAGGAACGTCGGCTAGGCGGAAAAAGTCGCTGCGGCAGCTCACAGAGCGGCTCGACGACCTCTGCGCGGGCAGGATAACCGCGCACCCGCGAAAGCTGCGGTACATACGCCCGATAGAGGACGCGATTGCCGCGCTCGAGCCTGCGATAAGGCGGGAGCTTGGGGACAGGATATCCCCGAGGTGGCTCGCGCTGCGGCTGCTTGAGGGGGACAGCTCGCTCACCGGGGAACTTGACCGCTTCTTCGGAACACACCCGAGCAGCGCCTGTGCCGGTGAAGCCCAGCGTGGTTCGGAAGCGTTCGGAAAGAATATCGCCCTGCCCCCCGAAATATCGCGTTGCAGGGAGCAGGGGCTGAACATTCTCGCCGCCGCGGGAATAACCGCCGATATCCTAAAAGACAGGATAGTATCCTGCATTCTCCTAAACGCCGAGGAGGTGTGCGACGGCGCGGTTTGCACAGGCAAATGCTGCTGCGACAGCGCGGACCGGCGCGCCGACCGCCTGCTGACGAGCCGCGCGTTCGGCTACCCGCTCATGCTGTTGCTGCTGATGATAGTTTTCTGGATAACCATTGTCGGCGCGAATTACCCGTCCGAACTGCTGAGCGCCGCGCTGTTCTCGCTCGGCGACCTGCTCTCCGACCTGCTTCGGCAGATAAGCACGCCCGAATGGCTGCGCAGCCTGCTTATTGACGGCGCCTACCGAGTGCTTGCATGGGTCACTTCGGTTATGCTGCCACCGATGGCGATATTTTTCCCGCTGTTCACCCTGCTGGAGGACTCGGGCTATCTCCCGCGCATTGCCTATAACCTCGACAGACCGTTCAGCAAATGCAAGGCTTGCGGAAAGCAGGCGCTGACAATGTGCATAGTATATATAAGTTTGTAAAACTATTGCAAAACAACGCCCTGCAAGTTTCCTTGCAGGGCGCAATATTTTAAAAGATTGAAATTCCTCCGTTGCTCATATAAATGTCCTCCTTTCACTCCTTTGATTATATTATATTACACTTTGTTATATTTGTCAAGAGCTATGTATCAAAAAAATTTTTTGATACTGTTCCTATACTAGGCTGCTTTATTTCATTGATTTTCTCCTCAGCTTCCCTCAATTTTTGCTGATTCCCCTCATCTTCCTTTATCCACAAGAGATACAAATTAGTTGCATTAACATAAAATTTATGCTGATCAACAACATTGTGCGATGCAATATAATAGTACATTGTTTCAATGATTTCAAAGTAGGATTGATGAAGCGACTGAAAAACAACTGTCTCATCTGCATTATTATGGGTAAAGAACATTGCAAAATATTCAATATTATTCATTAAGTCCCGCATCTGACCCTTCATGCAGTTCTGTGCGATTTTAAGCGCCAAAGGGTCAATCTTATCTTTGTTATCGGGACATTCTGCTAAGCACTTATCAAAATAAGATGTTTCAATAGAATTTAAGTTGTATATAAGATTGGCTTCCTTAACAGCCTCAATAAACAATTTTTTAGTGATTGACTCTTTTAATAAGTTTATATCGTTTTCACTGAGATTTTGATTCAATTCAAGGAGATTGAAATTATTCATTTTTTTCGGTTCGATGGATTTAATTATGTCAATAACCTTAATACGATCATAAACATATCTCACATACGTAAACGGAATAATCACATTATCCTTGTAATACCCCGCCAGTTCAATTGCCTTGTTGACCTTTTCACTCTCGTTTTTAATAAATTCGCTCTTAGTTGAAATATAATATTGCCAAACAGCGATTACCGCACCTACGACAACATAAAGCCCTGCAACGATTTGAACGCAATAATACAACCTCTCTATCCAAGGCATATCAATTTCATTGGGATAGTTGGAAGAAAAAGAAAACAAAAACGCCGTCATAACAATGCCAGCAATTATAAATAATGCAGTACAAAGCTTTCTGTATTTTAACATCTTTTTGATCATAATCTCACCTCTAGGGTAAATTATACCACTTTTTGACGAGTAATGCAAGCTGTTTTTTAAAAAACCGCCCCCGAGGAACTACCCTCGAGGGCGGAAAAACTATATTCATTCGTTTTCATTTTTCAACTGCTCCAACACCTCGCGGAGCTTTTTCGGAACGGGCAGACCCAGCCCGACCGCATTTTCAACGATGGACACGCCCTCATTCGCAATAAAGAACAGCATGACCGCGCTCATCAGCGCCGACCCCGAGCCGATAACGTATGTATCAATGATATGCCCCATTGCCACGAAAACGAGTATCAGAAACTTCTTGACCAGTCCCTGAAAACCTATCTCCGAGGACAGGTTCTTATTGAGCACCGCTACGAGCACGCCCGTCACATAGTCGACCGCCATGAACGCGATCACCGCCCAGAAAAGCCCCGTCACCTCGCCGAAGAAAAAGCCCACGACGCCGCCTATCGCCGCCGCAATACAGTCTAATATCTTATCCCACTTCACTATTTTATCGCCTCCTTTTTGTCATTCTGATAAGCCGCCTCAAGCTTCGCCAGCGCTGACTTGCGCAGCAGGAACACGCGCCGTTCGCTCATGAATGTGCTCAGCGCAATGTCCTCCCATTTTTTCTCGCCTTTGATGAAATAGCGGTATATTATCGCGTATTCTTCGCCGTCGAGCGTATTTATGTATTTTAATGCACGTTCCCTAATGCCGCAAAGTACGTCAAGGCAGGCGTTGAGCTGCTGCTCGTATCTCTCAAGCTCGGCAAGCGTGTCGTTTATCATTTTCGCCCCGGAAGGGCGCCCGCTGTATCGGTTGATAATCCTGTCGGCACGCTCGATCTGCGTCATGATAGCCTGCGCGGTCAGTTCGTTCGCGCGGACGGGCTGCAATATATCGGATACGATCGTGTAATTAGTCATAGATTTCCACCAGCCCCGCAAGATTTATCGCCGCTGCGCGTTCGATAGCTTCGTATGTGTCCGCAGTATAGAGCACATACGCGTTGGTTCCTTTGATGTATATATTGCCCGACGCAGGCACTTCATTGATATACGTTTCGCCGATTTTGGTATCAACAATGCTCTCGTCCGCATATTCGGAACCGGCGAGCAACGCGATATCGGGTCCGGCGCTGCCCAGACCGCGTACACCGAAATATACCGCTCCCGAAACATTTAATATTACTGAGCTGTCATCACTAAGTCTGTGCAGTTCGCAGCGGATCAATCCGCTGCCGCTTGGCGCGCTCACATCGTCGCCGGAGCCGCTGAAAACCGGAACGTTGCTGTCGGTTCCGACAAGCGTTACGGCGCCATTTCCGCGCAGATATACCGTACCGCTGACGCCGGATAATGTTGCGCTTTCGTTCGGATCTATGGGCAAAACCTCGTCGCCGCCTATGTCGGTAATGGGGGAAGCGCTGGCGTATACGATACCCTCCGTGCGGTTTTTTACGCAGACGTATATACCCGATATTTTTACGGCGATGAACTCCACCTCGCCGCTGAGTGTGACGTTTTTTATCATTTTTACCTCCTGTTATTTTTTATCCAACAGGCACAGCCAAACCGCCGTATTGACCGCCTGTGCCGATGTGTCTGTAATACTTACCGCCTATGTAATAGACCTTGTCCGTCGAATTATACGGGCACGAAAATTCCAGATACAAATCTTTGAACATTGTTCCCGAAAAAACGTCCGGAAGCCGCATTATCGATGTTGCGCAGCCGGCTATGTAGTTTTGTGGTAGCTTCAGTTGTTTTACAACAGAATAGTCAGACGCAAGGCAAAACAGCGCGTCACTATACAGCTGAAAAGCTTTGTACCCTCCCAGTTCGTTTGCTGCTATGCAAACGGGCAAATATATCATACTGTCAGCGCGGCGGTATCCAACCACTACCGTATTGCCGGTGTTGATATAGTCCACACAGTAGGTTACACCCGACGCCCAGTCCACGTCGTACTGATAGGAGATTGAAACATAGCAGTTGGAGCAGCATGCAGCCATGTATACCTTGACGTTATTTCTTCCGCCAAGATCAAAACGCAGCCCCAAACCGCTATCGGGTTTCCAGATGTACATACCGTTGACCGTCCAGCCCAGCGCTGTGCTTAACGCCGATATTATAGCGTCAGCCAGTGCTTGGCTGTCCTTCTGCGGTGCTATGTTGATAGTGTTTATATATGCCACGTTTTATTCCTCCTCGTAAGTGATTTGTTTGCAATATGCGTCGTCGGACATTACGCCCGATGTCACCAATGCTCCGCAGAAATTATCGGGCGCAGCCGACGCGACAGATGTTTCTATCGCGTCCGTGCGGTTGTTCACATTGCGGATCTGCGCCTTGCTCTCCGCCGTGCAGCTTATCCGCTCGATAAATCCGCCCGTGCAGTTCACCGAAAGCGACTGCTCCATGACGATCGACGTTTTTTCGGTGCCGTCCGCGTCCTTGACGGTGAACACGTCGCCGACCTCGAGGATATTCTCCGCGGGCATTTCAATTGATACCGCGCAATAGCTCAGCCCGCCGAGCTGCCCCCAGGCATACTCCGCAACGCCGACCGTCGCGAACGGGTCGAACGCCTCG
>CAMEPN010000098.1 GCA_945931735.1 uncultured Clostridia bacterium | reverse complement strand
TAAGCTCGTCCAGCCCCTTTTCAAAGTTGTCGGTGGGGTAGCCGTCCGACATGAGTATCATGACCGGCGCGAACGAAAGCGACGGCGACTTCATGAACTCGCTGCGCGAAAGCTTTTTTGAAAGCTCGGAGAATGCGCTGCCGAGGTCGGTAACGTTTTCGGCGTCGATCGGCGTCCATTCAAACTCATCAGCGGAAACCGGCTCGTCGTACATCCATTCGCTCCCGCCCGAAAACTTGAGCACGGCGATCTTGATATCGGCGTCCGCGCCGCCTATCCCGCGTATTTCGGGGACAAGCTCCTCCATTACGGAATTGACAGTACCTATCTTGCTTCCGCTCATGCTTCCCGAGCAGTCTATCAGAAAAAACAGCACCATGGATTTTTTTGCGATCTCCTCCGCGTCGTCGAACGGGTTTATGGGCATATCGGACATATTTTTACCTCCTGTCGGAATAATACTGATCATATGTGTTATGAGAAAGATGTCTTCATATACAGCTGAGCGAACCTTGAAATATATGTTCGCCGCTATGCGGCGGTCGGCTATTGCCGACTATGAGAACTACGTTCTTATAACATATATTATAAGAACCGCACGCCGTTTTCCGAATCATAGATTCGGACGGCTGAGCGAACCTTGAAATATATGTTGCCGCTTCGCGGCTGACGGCTTTCGCCGTCAATGAGAACTCCGTTCTCATAACATATATTATAACATCCGCGCTGCAAAATGTCAACGCGGACGTTAAATATTATTTAATAAAACTTTCCCTTACGCAGCGGTAAAGCTGTTTTGGGGTCATTTTCTTTTCGGGTCGAAGCCCGTTTCCTTTTTTATGCGGACTTTATCAATGTACATCTGCCTATCGGCGACGGACAGCATTTTATCTCCGTCCGCATTTTCGTCCGCTCCGCACAGGCTGTAACCGAGCGGCATATAGATAGGATACGGCTTTTGCGCGCTGCGTTCGTCGAGGAAATTTCGGAGCGCGTTTTGAAATTCGATGAGCTTATCCTCGTCGAAGTCGCCGTAAGCGACCTTGACGAACTCATCGCCGCCGATACGGAAATTCTTTTCGCAGACCGCGCCGCCTATCCAAGTACGCGCCATTGCGCCCGCGGCGGTCTTGATAAGCTCGTCGCCCTCGGCGTGACCGTAGGTGTCGTTGACGTATTTCAGCCCGTTGAGGTCTGCCATGACGATAAGAAGCTGCTTTCCGTTGCGCTTTGCGTCGTCGATAAGCTGCGGGAGCATGAGGTTAAAGCCGTTTCTGTTAAGCAGCCCGGTCATAAGGTCGGTTATCGCGTCCTGCCTTGTTTTTTTGTAGAGATAGGACATTATCGAAAGGCGGCGCTGCGATTCAATCGCGTTCGAGAGGGTGTTTATCCAGAAATCGAAAACGTCCGGCAGAGCCTGTATTTTGTTCCCGTAGGAAATTACCGCATAGCCGAAGCACCTGTTCTCGAAATGGAGCGGGCGGAACACATACGCGGCAGGCTCTCCCTCCGCGTCGAAAAGCGGCGGGAACACCTCCGAGAGCGCAAACCTCCTGTCCGTTCCGACAAAGTCGTCGTGGGAGCCGTCCTCATGGTTTATGCGGCTGTAAACGGTAAGCATTTCCGGTGTATAAGTGGTGCGGATATTGTTCTCGTCCATGGAGGAATCGGGGTTGGCTGCTTCTTGGCACATACAGCAATAAATGCTTGTTATGTCATGCAGGGAATAGGTGAACCAGTTTGCCGTCCAGAACATATCCCTCATATTGTCGCTGCTTATAAGCGCCTCGCTCATGGTGTTGAACTCGGAGAAGAAGTCACAGAATTCGTATCTGCTATCGGGCTTGAAGCTGCTTATATCATAATCATACGAAGCCTTGCAGCCGCAGGTGAACGCATAATTTCCCGAGAAATCGCATTTAATATGCGACGAATCGGGAAGGCTGCCGCCCGACATAAGGCAAAATATCCCGTCGAATGCGGCATAGCCGACGTTTTCCGTTCGGCGCATTGTGCAGGTGGTAAGAGAGGTCTTGTCCGACATTTCGTCATAGCCTGCGAGCAGAACGTCGCGCGGAACTCGGAACCCCTTGTTGAACAGCGCGGAATAAACGCTGTCGGTCATATGTATGCTGGCGCAGATTATCGCCTCCGGCAGTCCGTTTTCGTCGGCGAGGAGGGTGTTCACGAAGTTTTCGCCCTCGTTGTACCAGAAATCGCCGTAGTATGTCCTGTTTTCGCGAACGGTAAGCCCGCATTCGCGCATTGCCTCTTTGAATGCATTAAGGCGCATTTCTGCGTGGGGGTGACCTTTGAAGCCGGTCATATATGCGATATCGCGGCAGCCGTGGTGCTCGGCGAGATGGCGCACCATTGCCTTTACAACCTCGGAATCGTCACAGTAGTAGCAGGGTATGCCGTCTATTTTGTAATCTATCGTGACAACGGGGATATTCTTCTCCCTCACGGCGCGCAGCAGCGGCTCGGTTATCACCTTGTCGCGCGAGGGAAAATCTATCGTGTCGGGCAGGTAAATAACCCCGGCAAATTTGGAGTAATCTCCCGGGAGGGTGAAAATTGTCATTTCGCCCTCGTGGTATTTATCACTGCTTCGGGGCATGGTGACCGAGAAAACCGCCACATTCATGTCATGGCTGAAAGCAGCGCTGTATATTCCGCGAAGTATCCCCGCCTGATAATCTTTATTAGGCTTTTCGATGAGAACCGCTATACATTTCCGCTCTTTTTCCATATTTTTCACCCAAAATAATAGTAATCACTTATATTATAGCCATAATTCGACTAAATGTCAATATCAAAAATGATATAGGTATATGTGTATGAGTACATAGAACAAAATAAAATACTACTTGAATTTTATTCGTAAAATGTATATAATAAATATGTATGACATTTACCTCTCAAAAGAACGGAGAAAAGATAAATATGTTTGATGGATTTATAAAAGCCGCGGCGGGAACGCCCGACATCAAGACCGCCGACTGCGAATACAACGCGGAGCGCATTATAGAGCTGATAAACGAGGCGCGCGGGCAGGGAGTAAAGCTGCTCGTACTGCCCGAGCTTTGCGTTACGGCGTACACCTGTCAGGATCTTTTTTTTCAGCCCGCTTTGCTTGACGGCGCAATGAACGCGCTCAGGCGCATAACCGCCGCTACGGACGGCGCGGATATGCTGACGGCGGTGGGCTGTCCGATAATGTTCCGCGGGGAGCTGTACAACTGCGGCGTTATCATCAAGGACGGCGCGGTGCTCGGCGTTGTTCCGAAGAAATTCCTCCCGAATTACAACGAATTTTACGAAAAGCGCCATTTTGCAGCGCCCGAAGAGGGGGATTTTGAGATAGATATGTTCGGCAGGACTGTTCCGTTCGGGCTGAATATCCTGTTTGAATGTGAGAATATTCCCGAGCTTGTGTTTGCGGCGGAGATATGCGAGGATCTATGGTCGGCGGAGCCGCCGTCGACTGCGCTTGCGCTGGGCGGCGCGACGGTCATCGCGAACCTTTCCGCGAGCAACGAAACGATAGGCAAGGACGACTACCGCCGCGCGCTCGTTACGGGGCAGTCTGCGCGGCTCATCTGCGGGTATATCTACGCGAGCGCGGGCGAGGGCGAGTCGACGCAGGACCTTGTTTTCGGCGGGCACAGGCTTATTGCCGAGAACGGAACATCGCTCGCGGAGGGCAGGCTTTACACCACGGGGCTGACGATAAGCGAGATAGACGTCGCGAAGCTTTCCGCGGAGCGCAGGAGGAACACCTCGTTCGAGGGCGGGCTTCGCGCGGGAATGAGAAGAGTACGCTTTTGCATGAATGTTACCGAAACCAAGCTCACGCGCAGGGTAGAAACCACGCCGTTTGTCCCGCAGTCGGGCGCGGAAAAGGACAAGCGCTGCGAGGACATTCTCGCGATGCAGGCGCACGGACTTGCGAAGCGTGTTAAGCACACCAACTGCCGCAGCCTTGTGATAGGAATATCGGGCGGACTTGACTCCTGCCTTGCTCTGCTGGTTTGCGTGGAAACGATGAAGCTTCTCGGGCGGCCTATGACCGATATTATCGCGGTGACGATGCCATGCTTCGGTACTACCGCGAGGACAAAATCCAACGCGGAAAAGCTGTGCGGTCTGCTCGGGACGACGCTCCGCGTTATCGACATCAAGGCGGCGGTGGAGCAGCATTTCCGCGACATCGGGCATGACGAGAGCGTGCACGACGTCGTTTACGAAAACGGTCAGGCGCGCGAGCGGACGAAGATACTCATGGATATCGCGAACGCGGAAAACGGCATGGTTGTCGGCACGGGCGACCTTTCGGAGCTTGCGCTCGGCTGGGCGACCTACAACGGAGACCACATCAGTATGTACGGGGTCAACGCGGGCGTTCCGAAAACGCTCGTCCGCCACATCGTCCGTTATTATGCGGAGATTTCCGACGACACCGACCTGCGCGACGTTCTCATAAGCATATTTGACACGCCGGTAAGCCCCGAGCTTCTCCCCGCGGACGACAGCGGCAACATCGCGCAGATAACCGAGGACCTTGTCGGACCCTACGAGCTGCACGACTTCTTCCTTTACAACGGGATACGCTGGGGATTTCCCCCGAAAAAGGTGTTCCGCCTTGCAATGTACGCGTTTGATGGGGCGTACAGCCGCGACACTGTGCTTAAGTGGCTGAGGACGTTCTACCGCAGATTTTTCGCGCAGCAGTTCAAGCGGAGCTGCCTGCCCGACGGGGTAAAGGTCGGCTCGGTAACGCTCTCCCCGCGCGGCGACTGGAGAATGCCGAGCGACGCGAGCAGCGCGCTTTGGCTCAAGGAGCTTGATGAACTGCAATAATTCGACAAAATGTTATATTATACAGTAATATTACGCGTGAGAAATTAATGGCGCGAACATTCGCGTAATTGTTCACGGAGTACCGGCTGACGCTGCGGAATAAATCGCCCGAATATTCCCGAAAAAATGATAAATTTCGACAAGATGTAATATTATTTGACAAAAATACCGACAGGAGAGTGAAAACATGACGGAAGCGCTGAGGAAGCGGCTGGTTCATTTCCGCACGCAGGGCGACATTGCTGCGGATTTTGAAGCGGCGCGCCGCAAAAGGATACGCGTGCTGCGGCGGGTTATACACGCCTGCTTTTATTACCAGTGCGCGGCGGCGGTCGGCTGCATTGCGGCGGCGGTGCTGCTCGGCGCAGGCGCGGCGGTGGCGGCGATAATAGTCGGGGCAGCCGCGGTGGTTTCTGTGGCGTTTCTGTCGGTTGGAGGGGGGACTGCCGAAAAGACAATCGTGTATATCCTCGACCTCGCGTATGCGGCGATATGCTTTACGGCTGGGGCACTGGCGGAAAACGGCGCGCCGTTCTCGGTCTGCGGGGTGATAATGCTCACGGCGGCATTGGCAGCACTGGCGGCATTTTTCGCGGCGTATCTGCGCGCTTACCTTGAAAAAATGACGTCGGAGGAGCTTACCGAGGGGGATTATACCCAAATTGGCGAAAAGATCGCTCCCCCCGCGCCGGCCGTTCCCGAGGAAAAATCGGAGATGCGCGAGCTTGCGGAAATGTTTTCGGAGAGAATGAGATGAGTGACGAAAGAGGACTTGCAACACGAAAGCTTGCGCTGACCGCACTGTTTATCTGTTTTGCGGCGTCGCTTTCCGCGCTCGAAACCATGCTCCCGCCGATATGCCCCATTGCGGGCGTGCGCGTCGGACTTGGGAACGTCGTTACGCTTTTTATCCTGTACATCGGCGGCAGGTGGGGCGGACGCGAGGTGCTTACGGTGAGCATTCTGCGCTGTTTCACGGCGGCGCTCATCACAGGCTCGCTGATGAACGCGGCATACGGGCTTATGGGCGGACTTTTCGCGTGCGGCGCGATGCTCGCGGTGCGGAGGATATTCCCGAAAAACAAGGAAGAGAACGGCATTACGCCGCGCTTTCTTTTCGATCTTAGTTATATCCCGTTCACGGGGATAGCGGGCGCGATAGCACATATTATCGGTCAGCTTCTGACGGCGGTGATATTTTACGGGACGCTTTCGGTGCTTGCCTATACTCCCATACTTATGGCAAGCGCGGTTATCGGCGGCGCGTTCACGGGCGCCTGCACGATGCTGCTGCTTAAAAAGCTGCCGCGCAAATGGGTGGATTTTGTGCGCAACTGCGGATAAGGAGAGAATACATGAAGCTTTTACTGATAGACGGAAACAGCATAATGAACCGCGCGTTTTACGGCATACGCCTGCTTTCCAACAAAAAAGGAATGTTCACCAACGCGCTCACGGGATTTATGAACATCTACCTCAAGCTTTTGAAGGAGGAGCAGCCCGATCACATCGCGGCGGCGTTCGACCTCCGCGCCCCGACATTCCGCCACAAAATGTTCGCGGAATACAAGGGCACCCGCCACGCGATGCCCGAGGAGCTGGCGCAGCAGATGCCCGTTATACGCGAGCTGCTGCGGGCGCTGGGCGTGCCTGTTATCGAGCTTGAGGGCTACGAAGCGGACGACATCATCGGCACGCTCTCCCGCGCGGCTGCGGAGCAGGGCGGCGACTGCGTGATAATGACGGGCGACCGCGACAGCTTCCAGCTTATAAACGACCGCGTGACGGTGCGGCTCGCCTCAAACAAGGACGACATTTTCTACACCCCCGCGAAGATAGCCGAGGTATACGGCGTGACCCCGCGCGAAATGCTCGAGGTGAAAACGCTGATGGGCGACAGCTCGGACAATATCCCCGGCGTTGCGGGCATAGGCGAAAAGACCGCGCTTTCGCTTATCTGGAAATA
>CAMEPN010000097.1 GCA_945931735.1 uncultured Clostridia bacterium | reverse complement strand
TGCGAAAAAGACTATATTTGTGGAATTACAAGAAATATACCACAAAAGCCTTGACGAGCCGAAACGGAAATGCTATAATCAATAACATCACCACAATAATCGTCTTTATTATTAGAATACCATGATAATGATGATTTGTCAAGTGGGATTTCAAAAAATAACTTGATAACAGGAGGACGATATTATGATTAAGCGCAACAACGACATTCGCACAAAGGCAAGGGAAAACGGGGTTTGTCTCTACGAGATTGCCGAGAAGCTGAACGTTTCAGAGCCGACCTTTAACCGTTGGCTTCGCAAGGAGCTGTCCGAGGACTTGAAGCAGAAAGCACTCGCCGCTATCGAGCAGATTAGAGAGGAACACGAAGCGGAAGAAGGCGGCGGAGAAAATTCCTTGCAAAGCTGAAAGAAAAATTTTCTTTTCAGCTCTGCCGTTATTCAATCGTTTGCTAAAATTTTTGAATGAGCTGTTTAGGCAGCTTGCAAACAGCAATTAAGATTGCGGCAGTGATGAGGGGGGTTAGGGGGTGCTCCCACTAACGCAGTCCTATTTTGTTAATCTCTGATTGACAAAATAGGTAATGCGTTATACCCATTCTGCGAAAAGGAAAATGATGATTTAATGACGATAAAGACAATAGAAAATACCACGATGATGATTACAATTACAAGAACACCACAATTAGCATTCTTGCAAAAGGAGGTACTCTATGAAGAAGATAAAGGCAAAAATTATTGTAGTACCGCATTACAGCGGCTCGGTCAAACGCTCGGAAGTATTCAAGAGAGTTATCACAGAACAAATTGAGAAGAAGCTGAACAAGATTGATACCAAAACAAATAATACTGCAAATTAACTCAAATCACACTAAAAAGCACTTGAAAAACACGAATAATTGATGTATAATGATGATGTCGATTATTATCGGTTGTCCGTGTTTAAAGGAGGTTTAGAATGACAACAGGACAACCCAAATACAACACAGCGCTCTATCTTCGCTTATCCAAAGACGACGGAACGGACAGCGAAAGTTCAAGCATACAAACGCAAAAGGAAATGCTCACACGCTATTGTCGCGAAAACGGCTTTGCAATCAGCCAAATCTACATTGATGACGGTTGGAGCGGAACGAATACCAACAGACCGAGCTTTCAGCGTATGCTGTCGGATATTGAGGACGGAAAAATCAACTGCGTTATTACAAAAGACCTTTCCCGCCTCGGCAGAAATTACCTTGAAACAGGCAGCTTTACGGAGATTTATTTCCCCGAACACAATGTGCGATACATAGCCGTAACGGACGGAGTGGACACAGCAAAAGGCTCTACAATGGACATTACGCCGTTCAAAAATCTGCTCAACGATATGTATGCGCAGGACATTTCAAAGAAAATCAAGTCCTCGCTGATGACAAGGCAGAAGCAGGGAAAATTCATCGGCACAAAAGCTCCCTACGGCTATGCTAAAGACCCTGCGGACAAAAACCACTTGTTGATTGACGAGCGATTTGCACCCACCGTGCGTTATATTTTTAGCTTGGCAAAAGACGGTATGGGAATGGTGCAGATTTCAAGGCGGCTTGCAAAAGAAAAAATCCCCCGACCTGTTGTTGCTGCCGCCGAGGAAATGGAGTGTTACGACAGGTATCTCACGACCGAAGAAAGCGCATACAAGTGGTCTGTAGGTTCGGTGCGTGAAATTCTCCGCAATCCCGTTTACAAGGGTGCTATCTGTGGGCAGAAACGCCCCAAAATCTCGCTGAAAAGCGGCAAGAGAAAGCCTGTTAAATCGGCTGGAACATTCGTGGTTGAGGGTATGCACGAGCCGATTATTGAACCCGAAGAATGGGAGCTTGTTCAGCGTATGATTACGAGCAGAAAAAAGGAGCGTAAAACCGATGTTCAGTATGACAACATCTTTGCGGGCTTGATTAAATGTGCCGATTGTGGCTATGCACTATCAGCAACTCGTGCGAACCGGACTTGGAACAGCGAGAATATTTACGCAAACTACGACTATCAGTGCAACAACTACCGAATGGAGGGCAAGGCCGCCTGCACACAGCACAGAATTACCGCTCTGAACATTTACAATGCGGTTTTAGCGGACATCAGGCGATTGGCAAATGAGGCTCTTGATGATGATAAGCAGATGATTTCATCAATCGCCGCAAAGCTAGGCAAGGACGAAACCGAAAGTGTAAGACGAGCCGAGCGTGAGCTGAAAAGGGCGAACAAGCGGCTTTCGGAACTCGACAGGCTGTTTGCAAAGCTCTATGAGGAACACATCAACGGCAAGGTGAGCGAGCGTAATTACAACAGCCTTTCAGCCGCCTACGAAACGGAACAGACCGAATTGGAAAGCAGAATAAGCGAACTCAATTCGGTCATAAAGGCAGAGCGTGAGAACGGCGAGAATGCCGAGAACTTCGTTGATTTAATCAAGCAGTATGCGGACATTGACGAGCTTACGCAGGCTCTCCTCAATACTCTGATTGACAGAATTGAGGTTCACGAGCCTGAAGATGTAGACGGTGAGTTTATTCAGAAGCTCGATGTTTACTACAAGTTTGTCGGCAGGCTTGATTGAGATGATTATTATGATGAGAATGGCTTTATAAGGAGTTCCGTTGAGTTGGGTCAACATCGGCTGATCGCCGGTACGGGGGATTTTTTTGTTAGTTATATTCACGAAAAAAAGTCGATATAGACCGATGGATTATACTCTGACCGTTTTCCGCAGAATATTACATAGATTTAACACAGATTAGTCTGTATCATGATAGAAGCAATACTTAATATTAATGTAAAATTAAATCACAGGGACAGAAATTTTAAAGGAGAGATCGCATGAAGATCATCAGAACCATTCTTGCCGCGCTGCTCGCCGCGGGAATGACAGCGGCGGCTTGCGGATGTTCGGCATTTAAGGTGATAACCGGCGGCGAAACGCTCCGTATCCTGTCCGGCTCGGAAAACGAGGAGCTTGAACAGATACTCGAGGAATGCGAAAAAAGCACCGGCGTGAATATAGAAATGACCTATAAGGGGTCTGTGGACATAATGCAGGAGCTGAAAAACGGCGCGCCGAATTACGACGCGGTATGGACGGCAAGCAGCCTGTGGATATCCCTCGGGGACGAAATGCATATCGTAAAGCATGACGAGTCGATAAGCACTTCTCCCGTTATTTTCGGGATAAAGCAGTCGGTCGCGGAGGAACTTGGCTTTACCTCGGGCGAGGTTTCGGTAAAGGATATCCTTGCGGCTATCGAGGACGGGAAGCTGACATTCTGCATGACCAGCGCCACGCAGTCAAACTCGGGCGCGAGCGCATATATAGGCTTTTTGTATGCGCTGCTCGGTAAGTCCTCCGCGCTGACATACGACGACCTTTCCGACCCCGCGCTTCGGGAGCAGATAAAAACGCTGCTCTCGGGCGTTGAGCGCAGCTCGGGAAGCAGCGGCTGGCTGGAGGATATGTTCCTTGCGGGCGATTATGACGCGATGGTGAATTACGAGTGCCTTATAATCGACGCGGACAGGCAGCTTACCAAAGCGGGAAAAGAGCCGCTTTACGCGGTTTATCCCTATGACGGACTGAGCATTGCGGACAGCCCGCTCGGCTATCTCGACCACGGCGACGATAAAAAGGAAGAGGCTTTCCTGAAGGTGCAGGAATACCTGCTGTCCGACGAGGCGCAGACCGCCATCGAAGCCACGGGTCGGCGCATATCTCTGAACGGTGTATCCGAGCAGAATAAGGAAGTGTTCAACAAGGACTGGGGAATAGACACCGAGCGCATACTCTCGCCGATAACCATGCCCGCGGCGGACGTGCTGATGAACGCGCTGAATCTATGGCAGAGCAGCTTCCGCAAGCCTTCGCTCACGGTATACTGTCTTGATTATTCGGGCAGTATGTACGGCGAGGGGAATTATCAGCTTGTGGGCGCAATGGAGCAGGTGCTTGTTCAGGAAAACGCGCAGGCGAACCTCTTGCAGGCGGGAGCGGGCGATATAAATATCGTAGTGACCTTTGACGACAGCATCGGGTGCCAGCGGAAGCTTGCGGATTTCGCGGACAGGGTGCTGGATAATTCGGGCAAAGACAGCGCGGACACCGCGGAGCAGTTACAGGCGCTTATCGAGGAGATAAAGTCGCTCGACGCGGGCGCGGCGTTCAAGGACACGTTCTGGGCAAGGCTGCCTGTTATCGGGAGCCGCGCGCGGCGCATGAAGAAGCTAAAAAAACGCTTCGCGAAAGCGCGGATAAGGATAGAGCGGCTTGAGCAGGAGCTTGAGCGTTCAAGGGTGGAGCTGCTGCGGGGCGCCGAGCTGTTCGATGTGCTGGGGCAGGAAAACTCGAAATGCTTCCGTCAGCTGACATTATATATCCAAGCGGGAAAGGAGCAGCTTGAGTATCTGCGCACGACTGCGATACCCAAGCTGTCCGCCGAGGTCGAGCGGCAGAACGACCCTATGGCGGCGCAGCTTCTTTACGGATTTCAGGACAACCTCTCCCGATTTGAGAACCGTATCCACGACCTAGAGCTGAGCCGCACCATAGCGCTCCAGTCCGCGCCGCAGATGAAGCTTATCCAGAACGGAAACAGCGTCATGGCGCAGAAGATACAGAGCGCGGTGCTTAACACCATACCGATATGGAAGAACCAGTATGCTGCGGCGGTAGGTCTGACCGAGCAGACGGCGGTCTATAAGACTCAGCGGGAGCTTGACAAGATAACCAACGCGATGCTGCTCCGCAACGCCGAGATGCTGCGGCAGAGCGCGGCGCAGACCGCTTACGAGGCACGCCGCGGCGGGGTAGATACCGAGGCGCTTAAAAAGGCGAACGACATCCTTATCCGTTCTATCGAGGACGCGCTTCGGCTAAGCCGCGAGAGCACTATGAGGCACCGCGAGGCGGAAGCGGAGCTTGGCAGGATCGAGCATCAGCTTCAATACGCGCTTTCGCAGGTGAGGTGAATGCTCCTAAAAAATGCACGGGATATTATTTTATTGCGCCCTGTTTGGGGCGTTTTTCGGTTAAGACACAAAATTAATGGACGAAAGGTTCTCTTGACTTTTTCTCGGATATGTGCTAGAATAATACTCGGTTAGTTTTTTCTAACCCATAACCGTACCGATAAGTTAGCGTATACTAACTTATTATGAAAAAGGAGTACCGATGATAAAGAAAAGACTTATAAAAATAGTCCCGCAGTCGAAGAAATACATCGCGGCGAACGTTCTGTGCCGCATTGTCGGGCTTGCGGCGAGCATTGTGACCGTGTTCGCGGCGGCGGGATATTTTCAAAAACTGTGGGCGGGAACGGCGGCAGGAAATGACTTGGCGGCGACGATAGCCGCTGTCCTCGCGGCAGTCGCGGTGCGGGCGGTATGCCTGTATTTAAGCTCGCGGACGAGCTTTTTATCCTCGAAGGAAGTGAAGCTTACGCTGCGGCGGCTGATAACCGAAAAGCTGCTGCGTCTGGGCAGGGGCTATTCGTCGCAGACAGCAAGCTCGGAGGTAGTTCAGCTTGCGGGCGAGGGCGTCGATCAGCTTGAAACCTATTTTGGCGCGTATCTTCCGCAGTTCTTCTATGCTATGGCGGCGCCGCTGTGCCTGTTCGCGGCGATGTCGTTTATCAGCGTAAAGGCGGCGGTGATACTGCTTGTGTGCGTGCCGCTTATCCCTGTTTCGATAGTCGCGGTGCAGAAGATAGCGAAGCGGCTGCTTTCGGATTACTGGGGACAGTACGCAAAGCTGGGCGACAGTTTCCTCGAGAGCTTGCAGGGGCTGACTACGCTTAAGATATACAGCACCGACGACCGTATGCATGAGAAGATAAACGCCGAGTCGGAGAATTTCCGCCGCGTCACCATGAAAGTCCTCACCATGCAGCTAAATTCCGTCACGATAATGGACATATTCGCTTTCGGCGGAGCTGCCGCGGGGATAATAACGGCTGCGCTCGAGTTTTCGGCGGGGAATACCGACCTGTTCGGCTGCGCGGCGATAATACTGCTTTCGGCAGAGTTTTTCCTGCCGATGAGAACGCTCGGCTCGTACTTCCATATCGCGATGAACGGCATGGCGGCGAGCGACAAAATATTCGCGCTGTTTGACCTGCCCGAGCCGACCTGCGGAACTTCCTCCGCGGGAAAAAGCGGCATAGAGATAAGCGGTCTGCGCTATTCCTACACAGATGAGCGCGAGGTGCTTCGCGGGCTTGACATGAGCTTCGGAGAGCGCGGCTTCTACGGAATTGTCGGGGAGAGCGGCTGCGGCAAAAGCACCGTCGCGGGTATATTGTCGGGAAAGAACCGCGGATATTCCGGCAGCGTGAAGATCGGCGGAGTTGAGCTTTACGAAATATCTCCCGAGAGCCTTATGAAAACGGTCACGCTGATAAGCCACAACAGCTATATTTTCAGCGGCACTGTTCGGGAAACTCTGCTTGCGGGGAAAACGGATATTCCCGACGAGCGGCTGTGGGACGCGCTGGAGCGTGTGCGGCTCGCGGGATTTTTCAAAGCGGAAAACGGGCTTGACACGCCGCTTTCGGAGCGCGCCGCGAACCTGTCCGGCGGACAGCGGCAGCGGCTTGCGCTTGCGCGGGGAATACTCCACGACAGCCCTGTTTACATATTCGACGAGGCAACCTCGAATATCGACAGCGAAAGCGAGGAATGTATCCTGTCCGAGATACGGAGAATGTCGGAGGAAAAGTGCGTGATAATGATATCCCACCGCCTTGCGAGCGTTCACAATGCGGACAGAATATATGTCCTTGAAAACGGCGTTATTTCCGAAAACGGTCGGCACG
>CAMEPN010000096.1 GCA_945931735.1 uncultured Clostridia bacterium | reverse complement strand
TGAAACCGTTGGGCGATCTTACCCACCCTGCTTAGGGCGGGTTTTATATTGCATCCTACGGCAAGGCGGTGCTTTGAACAAAACGGGGTTTTTCCCCTTTAACAGAGGTTCTTCGGAGCCTCTGTTTTTTTCGGGAATGGCGAAAGAGCAGCGCCCCTTATCCGAAATTTTTCGGCAAAAAAACGCCGCGTGGGTTATCCTGCGCGGCATTATTTATTCCTCGTTTTGTTTTTTCATTGCGTCGATGAGCGCGCGCACCAGTTCTTTCTGCTGCGGCGAGAGGCATAATATATCTTCGGTCATGCGAAGCTCCTCGGGAGTCGAGGAGGGGACGTGCCCGAGAAGGATATCGGTAGACACATTAAAAATATCGGCTATTTTTATCAGCGTCTTGTAATCCGGCTCGTGGCAGCTTTTGATATAGCCGTTGAGCGTGGTGGGTGCAATGTGAAGCCGTGCCGCAAGTTCCCGCTGGGACATTCCGCTGTTTTCCAGCAGGCGGGATATTGTATTGCCGATATTAGTCATAGGGATCACCTCATAAGTCAATTATATATCAGTTACTAATGATTTGACTATTATATACTAATACTTAGAACTTATACTTGACAAATACGAGAAAATAGTATATAATAATGTCAGAAAATTATAGAAAGGATAAATGTGACAAGTGATCATGAACGAAAATTACGAAAACAATACAGTTGACGGTTCTGTGCAGATCCCTCCCGAAGAGCAGCAAACAGCCGCAAATCGTGTATGCGCAAACTGCGGCGCTCCGCTGGCAGAAGGTCAGGTTTTCTGCGGCAGGTGTGGGCAGAGTATTTATTCCGCACCTGTTTCCGCCGCAGGGCAGACGGCTGCGCCTGCTAAGGCTAAATCAAAGGCGCCGTTGATCATCGGGTGCATCATAGCCGCGGCGGCAGTTATCGGCGGTGCTATTCTGCTGTTTGTGATGCTGGGCGGGAACAAGTTTGACTTTAACAAGGAGTATGCCGACATAAAATATGAGGAGTGGTGCACGATAGCGTCGGACGGTACATGGATGACGCTGGATACCAATCCCACGGATATGGACAGCGACGACATGGGCTATTCATATTATCTTGATACATATACCCCCTGCAACGATAAGATAGAACAGGTGAATGCAGAGCTTGGATTTTCCAGCGCAGTCTTTAAGAAAATGGGAGAAACAACATGGTCTCAGGGCAGACAGACCGAAAGCAACGACAAATTTACGGTAAGCTGGACATATCACCCCGATAAGGGTCTGGAAGTAATGTATGAGGTGAAGAAGTGATGAAAAAGCTTATTTGTGCGATTTTAGCGGCGGCAGCTGTTGCGGCGGCGTTTTCGCTGTCCGCGTGCGACGAAGCTCCCGCATCGTTGGATAGTGCGCCCGTTTATTCCGAGGAGGAAAAGCCGCCGAGCAAAGGGATAGGCGATATTTACGGCTGTTCCATGGAAAGCACGCAGAAGAAAATCGAGGAGATTCTTGGGTGCGAGCTTGAGGAGTCGACGCCGGGGCTTTTCTCCGACAGCGGCGATTCGGAGCACCATATGCTAGCCGACGAGTCGCTCAGAACTTTCAGATTCTTTGATTACAAATTCAAGGTTATCGATGTGGAGTTGAAAAGCGGCTTTTCGCAAAAGATAACCTTCGCCTCGACGGATTACGACAGAGCTGCGGTTGAGGATATGAAAGAGGCTCTGAACAGCTTTTACGGCACGGAATGCGCCGGAGAATCGGACGGCATTTATTATTGGGAAACCGACCGCGACGGCATGGTAATGCTTTCCGCACAAGAATATCAGGTTATACTTCAGTTTGCGTACAACAAAAAATAATAATCTCGTCCCGCAGGGAGATTTTCCCCTCTGCGGGGCGATTTTTTTAAAATCGTGCAAATGCGCAGAAATCAGCCCCGATACGTCAGAAAAATATCCATTATGACGAAAAATATTTTTTCGGAATTGCTTGACTTTTGCTTTTTAATATGTTATAATACTATACTGTATCATAATGGATTTGTGTGCAAAAAGGGCGGTTTTCGACATTGAAGACGTGTCGTTACGGTTGCTTCTGCGCGTAATTCATGACTGTTTTTATTTTAAGGAGTGAAAAAGCCGATGGTGAATGTAAAGCCTGTACAGCTCGGAAAAACCACCCGACAGAGTTTTTCCAAAATCAATGAGGTCATAGATATGCCCAACCTCATTGGTATCCAGAAGGACTCCTACGAATGGTTCCTCACGGACGGAATTAAAGAGGTCTTTAAGGACGTTTCCCCGATCGTTGACTCAAACGGCAAGTTTGAGCTGTCGTTTATCGACTACCGCCTTGACGACAAGACGAAGTATTCGATCGAGGAATGCAAGGAGCGCAACGCTACCTACGCTGCCCCCCTGCGCGTTACGGCAAGACTGCTGAACAGAGAAACCGGCGAGCTGATGGATAATGAGATATACATGGGTGATCTGCCTCTCATGACAGACAGCGGCACCTTTGTTATCAACGGTTCAGAGCGCGTCGTAGTATCTCAGCTCGTTCGTTCCCCCGGCGTTTACTACGGCTTTGAGCACGATAAGACGGGCAAAAAGCTCTTCAAGGCGACCGTAATCCCGAACCGCGGCGCATGGCTCGAGCTTGAAATGGACTCCAACGATGTATTCTATGTCCGCATAGACAAGAACAGGAAGTTCCCCTGCACGACCTTCCTGCGCGCGATCGGTCTTTCCAGCGACGAAATGCTCAAGGAGAAGTTCGGCGACGACCCGCGCATAACCGTGACCATCGACAGCGGCAAGGATAACACCAAAAACGAGGAGGAGGCTCTCCTCGAGGTTTACAGAAAGCTGCGCCCCGGCGAGCCTGCTACGGTAGACTCCGCGCGCACCACTCTCGACAACCTGTTCTTCGACGCGAAGAGATACGACCTCTCCCGCTTCGGAAGATACAAGTACAACAAGAAGCTCGGCATTTCCTCCCGTATCGCGGGCAGAAAGGCTGCGCAGACGGTCATTGCGCCCCTCACGGGCGAGATACTCGTTGAGGAAAACGAGATCATAACAAAGGACAAGGCTATGGAGATCCAGAACGCGGGTGTTCTGGAAATGGCTGTATATAAAGATGAGGGCGAGGGCACCGCTAAGGTAGTCGGCAACGGCATGGTTGATATCCACTGCTATGTCAGCGACCTCGACGTTGAATCCCTCGGCATCAACGAGCAGGTAAAATTCGGCGTTCTCGCGGATATCCTCGAGGAAGCGGGCGACGACCGCGACAAGCTTGCCGAGCTTATCGCTGCGCGCGCAGAGGAGCTTATCCCCAAGCACATCACGCTTGAGGACATCTTCGCGAGCGTTGGCTACTTCATCAACCTCTGCGAGGGCATAGGCGATATCGACGATATCGACCACCTCGGCAACAGACGTATCCGCTGCGTCGGCGAGCTGCTTCAGAATCAGTTCAGAATAGGCTTCACCCGTATGGAGCGCACCATTCGCGAAAGAATGGGGCTTCAGGCGAACGACAACGAAAAGGTGTCCCCCGCGTCGCTTATCAACGCGCGTCAGGTCATCGCTTCCATGAAGGAATTTTTCGGCTCCTCGCCGCTTTCCCAGTTCATGGATCAGAACAACCCGCTGGCAGAGCTGACGCATAAGCGCCGTCTGTCCTCTCTCGGTCCGGGCGGTCTGTCCCGTGACAGAGCCGGATTTGAGGTCCGCGACGTTCACTACTCCCACTACGGAAGAATGTGTCCTATCGAGACCCCCGAAGGTCCTAACATCGGACTTATCTCCTATCTTGCGACATTTGCTCGCATTAACGTATACGGCTTCATCGAGGCGCCCTACCGCCGCGTTGACAAGGAAACCGGCAAGGTGCTCGACGAGGTAGTCTATATGACCGCCGACGTTGAGGATAACTATGTCGTAGCGCAGGCGAACGAGCCTCTGGACGAGGAGGGACGCTTCGCAAGACCCCGCGTAAATGCGCGCTGCCGCGACGCTATCCTTGAAATAGAGCGCGAAAAGGTCGACTTCATGGACGTTTCGCCTAAGATGGTCGTATCCGTTGCGACGGCGATGATCCCGTTCCTCGAGAACGACGACGCGAACCGTGCCCTCATGGGCGCGAACATGCAGCGTCAGGCTGTTCCGCTCATGGTAACGGAAAATCCTATCGTCGGCACCGGTATGGAATACAAGGCTGCCGTTGACTCGGGCGTAGTAGTATGCGCGAAGGAGGACGGCGTTGTCACCGAGGTAAGCGCAGACCGCATCGTTATCACGAACGACCTCGGTCAGGAGCACCTGTACAAGCTTATCAAGTTCAAGCGCTCCAACCAGGGCAACTGCGTAAACCAGCGTCCTATCGTACAGAAGGGCGAGCGCGTCAACAAGGGCGATGTTATCGCCGACGGCCCCGCTACCAAGATGGGCGAGATCGCGCTCGGCAAGAACGCGCTTATTGGCTTTATGACATGGGAAGGCTACAACTACGAGGACGCCGTTCTCATCAACGAAAAGCTTGTTTACAACGATGTCTACACATCTATTCATATAGAGGAATACGAGCTTGAGTGCCGCGAAACAAAGCTCGGCAGCGAGGAGATAACACGCGATATCCCGAACCTGTCCGACGAGGTGCTCAAGGATCTCGACGAGCGCGGTATAATCCGTATCGGCGCGGAGGTGCATTCCGGCGATATCCTTGTCGGAAAGGTATCTCCGAAGGGCGAAACCGAGCTTACCGCAGAAGAGAAGCTGCTCCGCGCTATATTCGGCGAGAAGGCTCGCGAAGTCCGCGACAACTCTCTGAGAGTTCCCCACGGCGTAAGCGGTATCGTTGTCGACATCAAGGTGTTCGACCGCGAGACCTCCGACGACCTTGCGCCCGGTATCAACGAAAAGGTTCGCGTTTATATCGCTCAGAAGCGTAAGATATCCGTCGGCGATAAGATGGCGGGCCGCCACGGCAACAAGGGCGTCGTTTCCCGCATACTCAAGCAGGAGGATATGCCTTTCCTGCCCGACGGCACTCCGCTGGACATCGTGCTGAACCCTCTGGGCGTGCCTTCCCGTATGAACATCGGACAGGTTCTCGAGGTTCACCTCGGCTATGTTGCGAGAGCGCTCGGCTGGAAGATCGCTACGCCCGTATTCGACGGCGCGCACGAGCAGGATATCCGCGAGCTGTATGACACCGCGCGCAGCAAGAAGAGCGAGCTTGGCGGCGAAAACTCCGCCGGCATCGACTTCACAAAGCTCGCATGGACATCTGACTGCAAGACGCAGCTCACCGACGGCAGAACGGGCGAGAAGTTCGACGGCCCCGTTACAGTCGGCTATATGTACTACCTCAAGCTGCATCACCTCGTAGACGATAAGATCCACGCACGTTCCACGGGTCCCTACTCCCTCGTTACTCAGCAGCCTCTCGGAGGCAAGGCTCAGTTCGGCGGTCAGAGATTCGGCGAAATGGAAGTCTGGGCGCTCGAGGCTTACGGCGCGGCTTATACTCTGCAGGAAATCCTGACCGTCAAGTCCGACGACCTCATGGGCAGACAGAAGACCTACGAGGCTATCGTAAAGGGCGAGCCTGTTCCGAAGCCCGGTGTTCCCGAGTCGTTCAAGGTAATGATAAGCGAGCTTCAGGGTCTGGGTCTTGATATAAGGATCCTCGACGAGAAGGGCGCGGAGATCGACCTCAAGGACGATTTTGACGAAGAGGACGAGTCCTACGGCCGCCACGGCTTCGACGCGGACTACAAGTCCGAGGACAGCGATTTCAACGCGGCGGGCTATGAAGTCATGGATCAGGACGGAACCGATAACGGCGGCGTCGTGAACGATTCCGACGAGGATCTTATCGGTGGCGATGACGACGATTTCGATTTCGGCGGCGATGATGAGAACGACGATTTCGATGACTTCGGCGGCGATGACGACGAATAATTATTTCGCAGAAACGATCGGGGGGCGCTCCCGCGTTCCCCATACGATTATAGAGAGATGAGGTAATTAAATGGGTTTTAGTGTTTTTGAGTCTATGAAGATCGGACTTGCCTCTCCCGACCAGATAAGAGAGTGGTCGCACGGCGTTGTTGAACGCGCAGAAACTATCAACTACCGTACTCAGAAGCCCGAAAAGGGCGGTCTGTTCTGCGAAAGGATATTCGGCCCGACAAAGGACTGGGAGTGTAACTGCGGCAAGTACAAGAGAATACGCTTCAAAGGCAAGGTGTGCGAGAAGTGCGGCGTCGAGGTTACTCGCAGCAAGGTTAGACGCGAGCGCATGGGTCATATCGAGCTGGCGGCTCCCGTTTCCCACATTTGGTATTACAAGGGTACTCCCTCGAGAATAGGTCAGGTTCTCGACCTTACTCCCAAGAAGCTTGAGGAAGTGCTTTACTTCACTAAGTATATCGTTATCGACCCCGGCGAGAAGACAGGGCTTGTCAAGAAGCAGCTCCTCACCGAGGAAGAATACGCACAGTATATGTCCAAGTACGCAGGCATCGACACATTCCGCGCAGGAATGGGCGCCGAGGCTATAAAGGAGCTGCTCGCCGAGATAGACCTCGACAAGCTTTCCGAGGAGCTTAAGGCGGAGCTTGCAGGCACTGCGGCAGGTCAGAAGCAGGTCAAGCTGCTGCGCCGTCTGGACGTTATCGAAGCGTTCAGAACATCGGGCAACCGTCCCGAGTGGATGATACTTGATGTCATTCCGGTAATCCCGCCCGAGATAAGACCTATGGTACAGCTTGACGGCGGCCGCTATGCGACCTCCGACCTCAACGAGCTTTACCGCAAGGTCGTTATGAGAAACAACCGTCTTAAGGATCTTCTTTCCAAGCACGCGCCCGACCTTATCGTAAGAAACG
>CAMEPN010000095.1 GCA_945931735.1 uncultured Clostridia bacterium | reverse complement strand
TTCGTCCTTTCGTTGCTATCCTCGGCGGCGCAAAGGTTGCGGACAAGCTGAACGTTATCTCCAACCTGCTCGAAAAGTGCGACACACTCATCATCGGCGGCGGCATGGCTTACACCTTCCTCAAGGCTAAGGGCTACGAGGTAGGCACATCTCTCGTTGACGACGAGAAGATCGGCTACTGCAAGGATATGATCGAGAAAGCGGAAAAGCTCGGCAAGAAGCTGCTCCTGCCCGTTGATACAACTATCGCAAAGGCATTCCCCGACCCCATCGACGCTCCTATCGAGGTTTCCGTTGTTGATTCCGACAAGATCCCCGCAGACATGATGGGTCTGGATATCGGTCCCAAGACAATGGAGCTGTTCGCTGCCGAGGCTAAGAACGCTAAGACAGTTGTATGGAACGGCCCGATGGGCGTATTCGAGAACCCTGTTCTCAAGAAGGGCACAGTTGCCGTATGCGAGGCTCTTGCGGCTGCTGACGCAACTACGATCATCGGCGGCGGCGACTCCGCTACCGCGGCTATTAACCTCGGCTATGCCGACAAGATGAGCCATATCTCCACAGGCGGCGGCGCTTCCCTTGAGTACCTTGAAGGCAAGGGTCTGCCCGGCATCGACGCTATTCAGGATAAGTAATTATTTTGACGCTATAAGGCGGGGGAACAACTCCGCCTTATATTGTGTTGATTTGTAATAAATACAGGAGGATCATATAACATGAAGAAGAACGTAAGAAAAGCTATAATCGCAGGCAACTGGAAGATGAACAAGACCCGCCCCGAGGCAAAGGCTCTGCTTGAGGAGCTTAAGCCCATGGTAGCTGACGTAAAGGACGTCGAGGTAGTAGCCTGCGTTCCTTTCACCAACCTTGAAACAGCTCTCGCCGCAACGGCAGGCACCAACATCAAGATCGGTGCTGAGAACTGCCACTTTGAGAAGAGCGGCGCATTCACCGGCGAAATTTCCGCGGATATGCTCGCTGAAATGGGCGTTGAGTATGTTGTACTCGGTCACTCCGAGCGCCGCCAGTATTTCAACGAAACCGACGAAACCGTAAACAAGAGAACAAAGGCTGCCCTTGCGGCAGGACTTAAGCCCATCGTATGCGTTGGCGAGCTGCTGTGGGAGCGCGAGTGCAATATCACAGAGGAAGTTATCGCGCGCCAGATAAAGCTTGATTTCTTCTCTATCTCCGCTGACGACCTCAAGAAGTGCGTTATCGCTTACGAGCCGGTTTGGGCTATCGGAACAGGCAAGACAGCTACCGCAGATCAGGCGGAGGAGGTCTGCGCATTTATCCGCGCTACTCTTGCAAAGCTGTACGGCGCTGATGTTGCGGAAGCGGTTACTATCCAGTACGGCGGCTCTATGAACGCAGGCAACGCTGCCGAGCTTCTTTCCAAGACCAACGTTGACGGCGGTCTTATCGGCGGCGCTTCCCTTAAGGCTGCCGACTTCACCACGATAATCAAGGCGGCTGTAAACGGCTGATAAAAAACCTGCTTTGAAAGGGTGGTTTTCGTGAACCCGAAAAAGACAGCGACAGTCCTGCTCAACGTTTCTCTCGCTCTGCACGGAGCATATTTCGTGCTGTTTATGGCGGGGTATGTAATTCAGAAGCCCATATGGAGCATTTTCGGCGTTTGGGAGGAAATCGAGCAGATGAAGCCAATCATCTCGCCTGCAATTGTTATTGCGGTCGTGGGAACGTTTGTGCTGTCGGCTGCGCTTAACCTTACGCTGAGAAAACGAGCGGACAGAACTTTTGGAGTGCTTACCGTGCTGTTTTGCGTTGGTGCATTTCTTGCAGACAGGCTGACCAAAGCGATCTCCTGCGTCTATTACTCTGCCGTTGCCGGCAGATTAAACGGCGTGAACGCTGTCTATCTTGCGGGATTGCACGAAAACTCGGTGCAGTTTATTGATACATTCCTGCTTATTTTCCTTGCGGCAGGATTGGCGCTTCTGCCCTGCGCATACTGCATTATGCGTTTCGGCGAAAAGGAAAACAATTTCTCGAAAGGATAATGAATACTATGGCAAAACCCGTATTATTGGTAGTAATGGACGGCGTCGGCTTTTCCAAGACAGGTCTTGGCGACGCTGTTACAGAGGCAAATACACCCACGCTGGACTGGCTCCTTGCTAACTGCCCCAACACCCGCTTAAAGGCTCACGGCGGCGCAGTCGGACTGCCCACAGACGACGACATGGGCAACTCCGAGGTAGGCCACAACGCGCTCGGCTGCGGTCAGATCTACTCTCAGGGCGCAAAGCTCGTAAACGAGTCTATCGAAAGCGGCAAGATGTACAGCTCCGAAGCATGGAAGGAGCTTGTCGAGAATGTTAAGTCCAAGAACAGCACGATGCACTTTATCGGTCTGCTGTCCGACGGCAACGTTCACGCGAATATCTCCCACCTTATCAATATGATTAAAAAGGCAAAGGAAGAGGGCGTTTCCAAGGTAAGGATCCACGCGCTGCTTGACGGTCGTGACGTTCCTCCTACAACAGGCGCGACCTATATACAGCAGATGGAGGACGTTCTTGCTGAGCTTAACGACGCTACCTTTGACGGCAAGATCGCTTCCGGCGGCGGACGTATGAAGATAACAATGGATCGTTATCAGGCCGACTGGCCGATGGTAGAGCTTGGCTGGAAGACCCATGTAAAGGGAGAGGGCAGACAGTTCGGCTCCGCTATGGAGGCATACACGACCCTTCGTGAGGAAACAGGCATGGTAGATCAGGATCTGCCTGCATTCGTTATCGCAGAGAATGGCGAGCCTGTCGGAAAGATCGTTGACGGCGACAGCGTTATCCTATACAATTTCCGCGGCGACCGCGCTATCGAGCTGTCCATGGCGTTCGATATGGACGAGTTCAACTACTTTGACAGAGGCCCGAAGCCCGACGTTTGCTACGCAGGTATGCTCCAGTATGACGGCGACCTCAAGCTTCCGCAGCGCTTCCTCGTAAATCCCCCCGAGATCACAAACACCATGACAGAGGTGTTCGTTGCGGCGGGAATGAACGAGTACGCGATTTCTGAAACGCAGAAGTACGGCCATGTTACCTATTTCTGGAACGGAAACAAGAGCGGCAAGTTCAGCGAGGAGCTTGAAACCTACGTTGAGATACCCTCCGACAATGTTTCCTTTGACGAGCGTCCGTGGATGAAGTCCGCGGAGATAACCGACAAGCTTATCGAGGCTATCAAGTCGAAGAAGTACGACTTCCTGCGCTGCAACTTCCCGAACGGCGACATGGTAGGTCATACCGGAAGCATGGACGCGACGATCATCGGCGTAGAGAGCGTCGACCTTGCGCTTGCGCGTCTGATGAAGGTCTGCGACGAATACGGCGTTACGCTCTGTGTAACTGCCGACCACGGCAATGCAGACGAGATGCTCGAAAAGAACAAGAAGGGCGGCGTTCAGGTCAGAACGGCTCACTCGCTCAACCCCGTTCCTTTCATCATCTACGACAAGGACGTTAAGTACACCATAAAGGACGGAAATTACGGTCTTGCGAACGTTGCGCCGACTATCGTTAAGATGTTCGGTCTGACCGCTCCCGAATGCTGGGAAGACAGCATGATCTGATTTTCATTTAAATAACATTGACCCGCAGTTTCGGCTGCGGGTCTTTTGTGTGTTGAAATGTTAAAAAAGCGTGAGCTGCTCGTCCTCTTCAAAGGTGTTGATATATTCAAAAATGCTTTTCATGTCGTATTTGATATGCGCGCGCTCGCACTCGGAAGTGAAAACCCGCCAAAGCGCCGCGCTGTTCGGCGAGGGCAGCCCGTAGGCGTTCCCGTATTCGCGGATATAGCGCTCCTTAAGCTGTGGGAAGTGCTTGTCAAGCGCGGCGTAATAGTGCTCCCTGTCCCCGCTGCGGAGCGTTAATCCCATGCCGAAGGAAATTATCCCGCAGCAGCCAGCCTCGGCTGCGGAGCGGACTATCCGGCGGACGTTTTCTTCGGTGTCATTTATATAAGGAAGCAGCGGCGAAAGCCACAGCACCGTCGGGATACCGCGCTCGCGCATTTCCGCCAGCACCTCGAACCGCCGCTGCGAGGTGCAGACGTTCGGCTCAACAATGCGGCAGAGCCGCTCGTCGGCAGTGGTAACGGTCATCTGTACCACCGCTTTCGCGTGGTTGTTGATGCTATCAATAAGGTCAATGTCGCGCAGGATAAGGTCGGATTTTGTCAGCACGGAAACGCCGAAGCGCTCCCGCTCAATAATTTCAAGGCAGCGTCGGGTGATATTCAGCTCCTTTTCCAATGGGATATACGGGTCGCTCATTGCGCCCGTGCCTATCATGCAGCGGCGGCGCTTTGAACGCAGCGCGGCTGCCAAAAGCTCGGGCGCGTTTTCCTTGACCTCGATATCCTCGAAAGCGTGCGGCATATTATAGCAGTCGCTCCTCGCGTCGCAGTAAATGCAGCCGTGCAGACAGCCGCGGTAAACGTTCATACCGTTTGCAGCGGATAATATGCCTTTCGCGCGGACAAAATGCATTTTATCACCCCGTTCACTTGTTTTGCCTTTATATGAACATTATACTCTCAAAAGAAAATAATGTCAAGCCACAAATCGCATAATAAAGCCATTTTCTGCGTATGATAGTAATATTGCATAAATAGTTATTAAAAAATATCTGCGGGTTTGTCGCTTTTTTTTCAAAAAACACTTGACAAATCGTTAAAAACATGATAAATTATATTTAGCACTCAGAGAGCATGAGTGCTAAACCGAAAGGATATTCGGAAAAAGACGGAAAGGATGGTCGACGTGGATACAAGAGCAATGAAAATACTTGCGACGATAGTTGACGAGTATATTCGGACAGGCGAACCTGTCGGTTCAAAGGCTCTCGCGGAAAGGGACGATATTTCGGTATCCTCGGCTACTATCAGAAACACAATGGCGGCTCTCGAGCAGGAGGGCTATCTCGATCACCCGCACACCTCCGCCGGAAGAGTTCCGACCTACAAGGGATTTCGGTACTACATTGACAATCTGATGTCCCCCGAGCCTATCGACGAGGAGGAGATCGCCGCGATAGACGACCTGCTTTCGGACGGCGCGGTGACTGACGAGGCGATAGTCGAGAATGCGTCGACGGCGCTTGCTGAGATAACCAAGTGTGCCGCGATATCGACGAACCACGCGTCAAAGTTCTCGGTCATCACGAAGGTAGACGTTATCCCGACGGGCAGACGGATGTATGTCCTGCTTCTTATCGCCTCAAACGGCGCGATAAAGAACAAGGTCTGCCGCATGGAATTTGACCTCACGAACGAGCAGATGGCGGATTTCACGGGCTTCCTAAACGATCACCTTCGCGGTGTGAACCTTGAGAATATGTCCGAGGAGTACATCGAAAAGGTCGCGCAGGCGCTCGGCGGATATATGCTGTCGCTGTCGCCGCTGCTTCATGCGGTGTATGAGTTGTCCGAGGAGATGATGAGGGACAGCGTCGAGGTCAAGGGCGAGGCTAATCTCCTTGCCTGCACCGAGTTTCCGATGGACGATGTGGTTAGGTTCCTTTCGCAGAAAAGCGAGCTTTCGGGTCTGCTCGACAATGCGCTTTCGGGAATAAATATCCGTTTCGGAGAGGAGTCGAATGTTTTTGCGATATCCAATTCGACGCTGGTCAGCGCGAATTACTACAAGAACGGAAAACCCGCAGGAACCATTGGAGTCATAGGCCCGTTAAGACTGGATTACCGCAAGGTCATCCCCTATATAGAATATCTCAGCCGAAAGGTTACGCGAATGCTTTCGCAGGAAAGCCCCGCGCAGATAGAAAGCGAGGAGAAGGACAAGAATGATAAATAGCGAAGAATTGCAGCAGGAGGAGGCTGTAAAGGACGCCGCCGAGGAAACGGCAGCAGATACCGCGGAAGCTGCGGCAGAGGAAACTCCTGCCGAGGAGGCTCCCGCAGAGGAAGCCGCGACCGAGGACAGCGAGGCGGAAAAGGTGGCTGCCGAGCTTGCTTCCGTTAAGGATCAGCTGCTCAGAACAATGGCGGAGTACGACAACTTCAGAAAGCGCTCCGCACGCGAGAAGGACGCCCTGCGCGCGGATATAATCACAACGGTTACCTCGCAGTTCCTGCCGGTTATGGATAATCTGGTAAGAGCGCTCGAGGCGGACTGCACCGACGAAAACTACAAAAACGGCGTTCAGATGATCTACGACAGCTTCATGGCGACGTTAAAGGAGCTTGGAGTTGAGGAGATCGAGAGCGACGGCGCGGATTTCGATCCGTCGCTTCATCAGGCTGTTCAGCGCGTTGACGACAGCGGGCTGGAGAGCGGTAAGGTCGCAAAGACCTTCGCAAAGGGCTACAAGATAAACGACAAGGTCATCCGCTTCGCAATGGTAGCGGTGGCAAACTAAACAAGATAAATTGAACGGAGGAAATCATTATGGGAAAGATCATTGGTATTGACTTGGGTACAACTAACAGCTGCGTATCCGTTATCGAGGGCGGCGAGCCCGTAGTTATCACAAACTCCGAGGGCAGCAGAACAACTCCTTCGGTAGTTGCATTCACAAAGGACGGCGAAAGACTGGTAGGTCAGCTTGCGAAGAATCAGGCTGTCCAGAACCCCGAAAAGACCGTTATCTCCATCAAGCGCCACATGGGCAGCGATTACAAGGTAGACATCGACGGCAAGAAGTACACTCCTCAGGAGATATCCGCGATGATACTCCAGAAGCTAAAGGGCGACGCGGAAGCTTACCTCGGCGAGAAGGTTACGGACGCGGTTATTACCGTCCCCGCATACTTCACCGACTCCCAGCGTCAGGCAACAAAGGACGCAGGTCAGATCGCGGGTCTGAACGTTCAGCGTATCATCAACGAGCCGACAGCGGCGGCGCTTGCTTACGGCG
>CAMEPN010000094.1 GCA_945931735.1 uncultured Clostridia bacterium | reverse complement strand
CGATACGCCATGCCTCCGTTTCAAAGGTGTTGCCCTCGACGGAGTTTTTCCATACCGCCTGCCGAATAAGCTCCGCCGCAAAATTCTCCGCCGCGAACGAAACGACAAGCGAAACCAGAAACGCAGGCAGATTCATCAGCTTTTCGCCCGAGATTATCTGCGCGATTATCACCGTGATCACCAGCGCTATTACCACCGCTATGAGCCGCGTGTGCGCCGCATAGGCTACCGCGCACATAAACCCCGTCAGCAGCGACATCGAAAACCTCGAGGTGCCCTTGTTCCTCTGCCACGTTATCATAACGCACCAGATAAGCAGCCACGGCATAAGGCTGCATATCGCCTCGTTCCATATGAACTTCGAGTGGCAGACGTATGTTATATAAAACCCGCAGCAAAGCGCCGTGACGGTCTTTTTCCATACGCTCTCTATCCCGAGCCTTGAGGCAATGTTGTAAACTATCAGCGGGATAATGCTTATGATGATCCCGTTCATGACAAGCATCGCTTTGTACAGCGCATACGGGTTCTTGAATATCATGAACAGCGGAGTATAAAGCAGCGCCTGAATATAGCCGTAATAATAGCCTATACCGCTCATCAGCCCCGACCAGTCGTGACCGGAATAGTATGCGGCAATGCTCGCCACGCCTATCTCGTCGGGGTGAACTGCGGGCAGCTCCATGTACATCGCCAGCAGCGCGTTCACCACGACCGAAAAGGAGAACATGACGAACATCACGCCCTTGTCGCCGAAGGTGTCGTAAAATTGCCTTAAACGTCGTACCATTATTTCCTGATTTCCTCTTTCGTATAGCTACAGCAGTTATAGTTGGAGTAATTCGTGTTTGTGTTGTTGTATTCTATGCGCTTGACATGGAAAAGAGTTTCGTCCATTACCTTGCGGCAGCCCGATATCGCGTCCGCCACAAGCCCGAATATTCCTATCTCTATCCCCACGATAGCCAGCACCGCCATAAGAACCAGCGACTGGATATGCCCGCCGCCGTCGCCGAGGCAGATCAGAACAATGAACCTTACCGCAAGGATAAGCGCCGCCAGAATGAATACCCCCGCAATGGCAAGGAACGTCTTGAGCGGCTTTCTCATGACGTAGTTGCGGATTATCGTGCCGCTTGAGCGCTTTATATAGCCCCACATTGACTTGAAAAGGCGGCTCTTTCTCAGCTCGGGGTTAGTGTTTATGTCGACAGACATTATCTTGTTCCTGTCCGCGCCCGCGCTGATTATCGTTTCGAGGGTGTAGGTGTAGTCGGACAGCACGTTGAGCCGCATCGCCGCTTCCCTTGTGTAGCTTCTGAAGCCGCTCGTCGTGTCGATAACGTCCGTACCGCTCGCCTTGCGGACAACGCCGCTGCCAAGCTTCTGGAGCTTCTTCTTTAGCGGGGAGAAATGCTCTATCTGATCCGTGCGCCGGTTTCCGATGACCATTGTCGCCTTGCCCTCGAGCAGCGGGCGCACCAGCTTCTCGATGTCCGCGCCGCTGTACTGATTGTCCGCGTCGGTGTTTACGATTATATCCGCGCCGAGCCGCAGGCACGCGTCAATTCCCGCCATAAAGCCCTTTGCAAGCCCCCTGTTGTGAACAAAGCTAACGATATGATGTACCCCAAGCTCCTTCGCTCGCTCGACGGTAGCGTCGGTGCTTCCGTCGTTGATGACGAGATACTCTATCTCGTCGATACCGTCTATATGCCGCGGAAGGTCGTTTATCGTCACGTCAAGCGTTTCCGCCTCGTTATAGCATGGTATCTGGATTATCAGTTTCATTTTTGAGTTTCCGTCCTTTTATTTATGATTTTTCTCCTGCGGCGCCCCGCCGCTCCCCATATCACTGAATAAACATTCTCGGCAGAACGGTTATCGCAGCCGTGGCTATCGCCATGACAAGAAATCCGATAACAGCCCTGAGCCACGACGGGTGCCCGCTCTCGGACAGCGCCTCGTAATACTCCTGCCCCAGTTCATCGCCGAACCTGCTGCGTATTTTCAATATAGACTTCACCGCGTGCCGATAGTACAGGTAATCCCCGAAAAGGCACAGCGCAACGGTTATGCCGAAATTTATAAAGCTGCACAGCATATACACGCTGTTGAACCACGCCGGGACAGCGTCGGCGGTTATTAGCCCCGCGTACACCAGAAGCGACGGCGCGGAGGTTATAATCGTCAACACTATCAGCAGCAGACCGAACAGGTCCATCTTGCGGTAAAACTGAAATATCGGCGAGAAAAGCCCCGAACAGAGGTTCATCGACACATATATCCGCTTCCCGTTCGCCCTGTTTCTGAATATGCTGAACGCCCTGCCGTAATGGAACGTCGAGGTCGCCGCGAACGTCGTCAGCTCCTTCATGCTTACTCCGTCGGCGCCGCGCGTTTCGTCGTTCATGCTGTTGTAAAAGCTGTTGTAATATTCCTCCGCAGAGCGTATCTCCTGCTCGACGTCCTGCGTAAAGCCCGACTCTGCCGCAGGAGTGCCCTCGGGATATTCGGCGTGATGCGGGTCCGTTTCCCGCGCAGGCTCGGGCTCGCGCGCTTCGTCGGGGAGATATCCGACCCACGAAAAGCCCCGCGCATGATATTCCTCCACGCCGCAGTGACCCTTGGCAAGATAGCAGGCTCTGTGGTGCGGCGTTCCGCATATCGGGCAGACAACTATGTCCGCGTCGCTTGTGAACGGCGCCCTGCATATCGGGCAAAGCTTATTTTCAAATCTTGACATCTGTTATTCCTTTCAGTTCCGACAGCTGCCGCCGTCGGCATATATCAGTAAGCTGTATTTCGTCCGAACCGAAACAGCGCATAAATATACAGCTTAATTATAACATATTTTGCTCCGCAATTCAACCTATATATCCCGCTTCAATGTGAAAATCTGAAAAAATTTCTCGGAAAAACAAAATCCCCCTACCGCAGAACGGGAGAGGGATATGTATTTTAGGTTTACGCGTTAGTCATTTTCGCCGGATCAGTTCTTCTTGCCTTCGATAGAAGCGTTGATCTCGTCGATAGCAGCCTGAATTGCGGGGTTGTGAGTTTCACGCAGCTGAGTATAGCTCTCGCCGGTGAGGTATACAAGGTTGGTCAGCGACTGAACGGGGTTCTCTGTTGCGCTGCCATCGGATACTGTGCCAAGACCGCCCTTGAAGTCAACGATAGGAGATACGGGGCTTGTGCCGTCCAGAGTTGTCAGAGAGTAGTAGAAGTCAATGTTATCTCTTGTCCAGCCGTAGTTCTCCATTGCCTGAAGCTTGGATGTTTCAACAACGGAATCATCCTGTGCGGCGGTAACGGAGCAGTCGAGCCATGCAGCAACGCCGTCAGCGTAATCGGAGCCCTTGCACCACATCATAGCGTCCTGCTTGAGGGTTACATAGTGAGCGTCAGCCTGAGGATCCTTCGGGAACGGAACGAACTTGATCTCGTCATCGGACCAGCCGTTCTTCTTTGCGTACTTGGTCAGAGTTTCCTCGAATACCCATCTGCCGCCGTCGCAGTAGAACAGGATCTGACCGTCAGCCCAAGCCTTCGGGTTAACGTTCCAGCCGTTCAGCTCATGTCTGGGGTAACGGAGGTTTTCCTTCTGGAGAACGGAGAGCATATTGTTCTCAACTCTCTCAATAGCGGGGTCGTAAAGGTTGTTTACGATCTTGCCGTCAACGTTGCCGACCATAGGAGTACCTGTGGAAAGAACGAAGTCGTTTTCGGGGTTATAGCCGTCGATTACATATCTGTCGTCGCCGGACTCCTGCCATGCACGAGCGATCTCGAGGAAGGTATCCCATGTCCAGTTGCCCTCTTCAAACAGGGTTCTGGGGTCATCGGCACCGATATCGTCGATCATGCTGGTGCGGTAGTACATCATGTTGTTAAGGGAGATCTCGTAGAATGCGCAGTACTGTCTGCCGTTCAGCTCGAACATCTTTCTGAGATCCTTTGTAGCCGCCCACTTAGCGGAATCAAGGTCGATGATCTCGTCAACGGGCTGATATCTGCCCATCAGAACGCCGTACGGGAAGTCCAGGATCTCGAACGGGAACATATCAGGCGAATCATCAGCTGCGATAGCCGCGCCGAGCTTGTCATAGCGCTCTGCATAAGCAACGGAAGTGTACTCGAAAATTCTGCCCTCGCGTTCGGGGTCGGAACCCTCGGTCGGAACGCCGTAAACGCTCTTGAACAGCTCAGCTGCGGGAGTGGTTTCGTCCATATCCCACCAAGCCATCCACTTGATACGTCTGTTTACGTTGAGGTCGGGGTTATCAACCTTGTCGGTGATCTCGCCAACTGCACTTACAACGTCGTCATTTCTTGCGAAGGTCGTTGTTGTTGCAGCGGTGGTAGCTACTGTTGTTGTGGGAGCAGCGCCGCCGGAAGTTCCGGTCGCGGGCGTTGACTCGTCGCACGCGGTCATGGAGAGCACCATTGCGCCCGCCAGAACTGCGGCAGTAACAGTCTTTAACTTGTTCATTGTTTACCTCCATTTAATTTTCTGCGGACACGCCGCAGCCATAGGTTTTCTCATTCTTTATTATATCTCATTACGCCGCTCTTTTCAATATCCAAAACACATAATAAACACAGATTTTTTTTGTGCATTTTATCAGATTTTAAGGTGCTTTTTACTTAAATTACGCATTAAATTTAGCTGAGATAATGTTCATAAAAATCATCTGTGCAGCATTGCTCCGACTCCATACAAACCGTAACCGCAAGGCTCCCTAAAGTCGCTTAAGGCGCCGACCTACCCGAATGACAGCGCACAAAAATCCCCCCGAAAAAATCGGAGGGATCTGAAAACTTAATAGAAATCAAACAAGCTCGATAATAGCCATCTCTGCTGCGTCGCCGCGGCGGGGGCCGATCTTGTAAATCCTGGTGTAGCCGCCGTTCTTGTCGGCATACTTGGGAGCGAGCTCGTCGAATACCTTCTTGGCAACTTCTTCCTTAGTGATGTAAGAAAGAACCTGACGCTTGGTGTGCAGGGTGTTTGCCTTGCCGAGGGTTATCATCTTTTCTGCCTCCGCGCGAACTTCCTTAGCGCGTGTAACGGTAGTTTCGATCTTTCCGTTCTCAAGCAGGAATGTAACCATGCCTCTGAGCATTGCTTTTCTGTGGTCGCTGGTTCTGCCCAGCTTTCTTGTACCTGGCATTTTTCATTCTCCTTTCAATAGGAATTGGTATATAAAACCGATTAGTTGTTTTCGTCGGAAGGTGTTAAGTCGCAGCCGAGAGACTGGAGCTTTGCCTTTACTTCGTCGAAGGACTTCTTGCCGAGGTTCCTTACCTTCATCATATCCTCGGGGGACTTGTTTACGAGGTCCTCCACGGTGTTGATGCCCGCCCTCTTGAGGCAGTTGAAGGAACGAACGGAAAGCTCAAGCTCCTCGATAGTCATTTCGAGAACCTTATCCTTGCGGCTCTCCTCCTTGGTTTCCATAAGCTCCTGAGGATTGGTGTCGTCAGAAAGCTCTGCGAAGAGCTGAAGTCTTTCAATGAGTATCTTTGCTGCGTAAGAAACAGCCTCTTTTGCGGAGATAGTGCCGTCTGTCCAGATCTCGATTATGAGCTTCTCATAGTCGGTTCTCTGACCCACACGGGTATTCTCTACGGTATAATTACACTTAAGGACAGGTGTGTAAATGCTGTCGATCGGGATAACGCCGATAACGGGCTGGAGCTGAGCCTTGTTCTGCTCCGCAGAAACGTAGCCCCTGCCTCTGTCGAGCGTAATGTCCATGTACAGCTTTGCGCCTGCGCCGAGGGTCGCGATATGCATACCGGGATCGAGGATCTCGACCTCGCTGTCGGTCTTTATATCGCCCGCGGTGACCTCGCATTCGCCCTCTGCCTCGATATAGATGGTCTTGGGGGCTTCGCCGTACATCTTCGCTCTTAGTCCTTTGATGTTGAGGACAATTTCTGTAACATCTTCTTTAACACCGGGGATGGTGGAAAACTCGTGCTGAACGCCGTCGATCTTGACGGAAGTCGCAGCCACGCCCGGTAACGAGGAGAGTAGCACCCTTCTCAGGCTGTTGCCTAAGGTGTTTCCATATCCGCTCTGGAGCGGCTCCAAAACGAACATTCCATAAGTTCCGTCAGACCTCAGCTTTGAGGTCTCTATATTGAGCTTTTCGATTTTTTCAAGCATTTGGTAACCCTCCCACAAGTTCGTCTGTTAATTATCCTGTGCTTACTGCCGTATTCGCTGTTAATTTTAAATCACACTCTGCCTGTGCCTTTACCTAAGAAGTATTGGCACAGAGCGCGTGTTTTAAACATGGCGTGCAGGATATGAATTAAAAATAACTGCACTAAATATCTGTATGCTAAGAAGCAATTATTTAGAATACAGCTCGATAATTAAGTGCTCTGCGATCTCGAAATCGAGGTCGTCGCGCTGGAATGCACGAGTTACCTTAGCCGTAGCAGCTTCCTTATTTACGTCGAGCCACATGGGAACGAGTCTGCCGCCGGCAACCTCTGCGATCTGCTCAAACTTCTTGCTCTTCTTGCTCTTTTCGCTCAGAGAAACGACGTCGCCTACCTTAACTCTGTAAGAAGGGATATCAACTCTCTTTCCGTTCACACAGAAATGACCGTGGGAAACGAGCTGACGAGCCTCACGACGGGTGATTGCAAGACCCATTCTGAAAACGATGTTGTCCAGACGGGACTCAAGCAGTCTTATCAGGTTCTCACCGGCGATGCCTTCTTCCTTGGTAGCCAGCTCATAGTAGTGGTAGAACTGCTTCTCAAGAACGCCGTAAACGAACTTCAGCTTCTGCTTTTCCTTCAGCTGGGAGCCGTATTCGGAAACCTTCTTGCGCTTGTTTCCGTCGGGGTTTCTCTTGGACTTCTTGTTTTCGGAATAACCAAGACCTGCGGGG
>CAMEPN010000093.1 GCA_945931735.1 uncultured Clostridia bacterium | reverse complement strand
CGCGTCGTCCTCGGCGGCGGCAAACAGGCGGCAGCGGCAGCCGAGGAAGCTTATCATCGCGGGGATAAGCTCGCTGTCGTCATCGTCGGCGTCAATGCTCATGCGGACGGCGTCCTCCTGCGCGGGCTTAAAGCTGCGGAACCAGCCGTCGCCGAGCGGGACGAGGAACAGCGGATAGTCCACTGTAAGGCTTATTACCGACGGCGCCTCGCCGTATTTTTTTTCGTATTTTCTTTGAAGCTCGGGCAGACCGTCCGCCCTTACGGGAGAGTCGGGGATAAGGTCGAACCGCTCCGACAGCAGCTCCTCGACGGGGTCGTTTCCGCACAGCGGCACCTCCGCTATGGTAAGCGGGGACATTTCTATATCCGAATAATATTCCGCAAACCCCTCCGCGCTTGACGAGAT
Source organism: uncultured Clostridia bacterium (assembly GCA_945931735.1). Lineage (GTDB taxonomy): Bacteria > Bacillota > Clostridia > Oscillospirales > Ruminococcaceae > CAG-115. The sequence continues at coordinate 6,509 of CAMEPN010000093.1, read as the reverse complement.
ACCCTGCGGGTCGCAGGCGAGCAGCAGCGGCACGAAGCCCTCCGACTTTCCGCGTATGCGGGCGTCCTTTAGCGCCTTTTTAACCTCGTCGCAGTTTGAGGCGTTGTAGGAAACGCAGCGGCAGTCCAGCATTGCGCTCATTCTCTTGGAGAACGTTTCTGCCGCCTCTTTGAGCTTTTCGACATATTCGCGGCTGAAATCGGCGTAGCTTTTCTTGATATATTCGGACAGACCGAGGTAATATTTTTCGTCGAACGGGACGAACAGGTATGCCTCGTCGTTAAATTCGGGGCTGTTGTATCTTTCCGTTCCGAAATATTTTTCGGCGTATGCGTCGACGTCGCAGGGGAAGGAATGCGCCCTGCCGTCGTCGGAGCCGTAATAATAATGGGCGAACGCCGCGCCCTCGCAGCTGAACAGATCGAAGAAAAGAAGCCCGCCGAGCTGTTCCATAATAAACCCGCGCAGATCTGTATGCAGCCCGTTGAGCACGTTGTCCACAACGTCGGGATAGCGCTCCTTTAGCTTGTCGGAAACAAGCCCGTGCTCAATGCACCAGCGCAGGTATATCGCGAGGTGGCTGCACCCATTTATTTCGTCGACGGGGAGCTGCTTCTCCTTTATCGACTCGATATGCGCATAGGCGGAGTCAGCTATACCCGAAAAGAGGGGATTTTCGTCGTCGGCGCGCTCGTAGCCCTCGCAGCAGTTCGGGCGGGAGATATCCGTGACATGGCTCACGCCGTTCATCAGCCCGAGCAGCGTTTCGGTGTCGTTGTCTATCTTAAAGGACATTTCCTCGCGGTAAACGGGAATGACCTCGAAAAACGACACTGTGTCGCCGTTCGGCAGCTCGCAGCTGTCCGCGCCGTCGGCGACGTCCTCGGGGTGGATAAGCACCGAGCCGCAAAGCTCCGTCCCGCGCGAGAAAGTCTGCTGATTATCGACGCTGTGACCCCAGCCGAGCCAAGTTTCGCAGTTTATCGGCAGGCGGGCGAGGTTTTTGAGCAGCGTTATCGGCCAGAACCACTCCTCGTCGCTCTCCCCGACGCGCCAGTCGGGCGGGAGGCATATCAGAAGCTCCGCCCTGCCGTATTTCTTCGGGTCCAGATCCTCGGGGATATTCATGTTATGCGCGCCCATTCCCATGGTTATAAGGGTGTAGTAATTTCTCTCGGATGTTGGCGGGACGATACAGATGTCGACATGGATATCGGGGGAGTGTATTTCGTGGTAGACGGTGGGGAACTCGCCGAAGTATTCCTTGATATGCTCCTCGACGGCGTCCATTTCCTCCTCGTCGTACATCTCCGCGTCGGGGGAGTCCTCGTCGTAGTCCTCGTCGTCGATATCGCTTTCGATCATGTCGATGAATACATCGCATTCCTCGAGGACGTCCTCGGGGGGATTCATGTTCATGCACCGCGCGAATGCGCAGCGGGCGCGGTCGAGGATATTGCGGCGGAGTACCTCGTCGTCGGCGCACTCGTCGTCGAAAGAAGCGTGATAGAGCGCATAGCCCATTCGGTACTGCCAGAGATAGCTGTTATCCATGCGCCCGCGCAGGCTTTCCAGAACGGCGATGGCTTTTTTGTACTCGCCCGTGTTGTTATAGGCGCGCGCAAGAATGCTCAGTATCTCGTCGTCGAGAGCGCTGTCGGGCAGCGCCATGACGGCGGCGATTATTTTCTCGTGCTCTTCGCTGTCGTTCCAGCTTTCGAGCTGATTTATAAGCTCTTCCTTGTTCATTTGTGCTCCTTGGGTCAGCGTTTGTTTGCCTTGCAGCAGAATTCCTCTGCGGTAAGCTTGAGTATGACTACGTTGTTGAGCATTTCCTCGGAATATTTATACTCCTTTTCTGCTCCTGCGTACTTTTCCATTATGGAGTTAAGCCCCGTGAGCTTTTCTATGCCGTTTATGACCTCGACGGAGCCGACGCCGGTTATGCTTTCGTATGCGGCGGTGAAGCTGCACGCAAGCTCGCTCGTTGAGTATATTTCGTTAAGCCGGTCGATCTCAAACGCGGCGTTGTTGTTCTTTTTCAGGAGATCCATTTTCTTGCCCTGCGCGGCGCAGTGGAAATACAGCTCGAGCTGTCCCGCGGTAAGACTGTATCCGAAGCACAGCGGTATGATATAGGGATATTTTCCGTCCATAAGCGCAAGGCGGCATATTCTCGCTTCCTTGAGTATACGCTCTATCTCGTTTATATCCTTGACTTCTCTTTCTGCTCTTCTCATATACATTACCTCCTGTATAAAAACAGCCACCCGCAATTCTTTCGAGTCGCGGGCGGCATTCCTTACGGAAAATCAAGCTGTTGCATTAGCCTTCTTTGCAAGCTGGGACTTGAGGCGGGCAGCCTTGTTCTTGTGTATCAGACCCTTACCGGCAGCCTTGTCAACGGTAACAACGGCAGTCTTTATAACAGCAGCGTCGGCACCCTCGGCACGAGCCTTCTTGATAACAGTCTTGAGCTCGGACTTGTTTGCCTTGTTGGCTTCGCTTCTCGCCTTAGAGATGAGAACTCTCTTCTTAGCGGACTTAATATTCGGCATTCTATTTTCACCTCCGTATCGGTTTTACGAGCAGTCGGGTATTTTGCGGGGAGTTTTGGGGAAATATTTATTTATAATCACCAAAAAGAGCCTTGCAAATAACGTTTAACTTGTAAGCTCGATTTATTTTTTCTCATAATACACTTAATTATAGCATAATAGTTTTTAAATTTCAAGTGTTTTTAAAAAAATATTTTAAAATTCGGGGGAAAAACATGAATTTATGCGGACTTGCGGCGGAAGCGGCGGAATTTCAGGAGGACAAGAGCGGATTTCGCGTTATCAAAAGGGAGATAAGCGGAGTCGGGATAACCGACGTGAGGATCACCCCGCAGGCGGAGCGGCGCTTCGGCAGGGCGGCGGGGCGATACATCACACTTGAGGGCGACCCCGCGTCGGAGGCTATGGCGGGGATACTTCGGCGAGCGGTCGAGCAGGTCATTCCCGCGAGGGGGAGGATATTCGCGGCGGGGCTTGGCAACCCCGACATTACGCAGGACAGCTTCGGCGCGCTTTCGGTTCGGGGGATAGCCGCGGGGAAGGGGCGGCGGTATTCGCTCGCGGCGATAGAAACCGATGTTGCGGCGAGGACGGGGATAACTGCGGCTAAGCTTATTCGCGCGGCGGCGCGGGAGCTGCGCGCAGACTGCATTATCGCGGTGGACGCGCTGGCGTGCGACGACCCGCGCCGTATCGGCAGGACGATACAGATAAGCGACACGGGACTTGTCCCCGGCTCGGGAATGGCGGCGGACAGCGAGGAGATATGCGCGCAGACGGCAGGGGTGCCTGTCGCGGCGATAGGCGTGCCGACGGTGGTAAGGCTGAGCAGCATAACCTCCCGCCGCGCGGACGGGAAATATATGGTCACGGCGGCGGATATCGACGCGGTAGTCAGGCTGTGGGCGGACGCGGTTTCGGCGGCGCTTAATTCGCTGCGGTTCCATGGGTGATCCTCGGGGAGGTCATTCGGCAATGCCTTATATATTTATAATGGTATATGGGATTTTTTACCCGAAAAAATATACAGAACGAATAAAAATTGCTTGATATTTCCGAATGTTCAGGGAATAATATGCTTGTTGTTTAAATTGCACAATGAATGGGTGTGATTTCACGCAAAAATTCTACATCACAAATTGTAATAAAAAAACGCTCAGCGCTTGCAATTGCCGATTGATTGTGTTAAAATAGATGTTGGCGGCTGTACCGGGAATGGTATGGCTAAACGACAAAAAGCATGGCGATGAGGTCGGAGGTTGCACGGTTCACCGTGGGAATTTCGACGGAGTATGTCCGGTTTAAAATCGGGCGGAGAAGATTTACAGAAAACGTGTGCAAATCGTTCGGCGCTTTCGTTAAAGTGTCTGGGGTCTTCCGGATAACTAACGGGCGGTTCCGATGTAAAAAATGAAACACACGGTACAGTGGATTTTTCAAATAGGCTTTCGCCGGCATCAAACTACTGAGAAAGGGTTGAAAAATCATGGCATCTAACGAAAAGGTAAGGATCAAGATCAAGGGTTACGAGCACAGCGTTGTAGACGCGGCTGCGGCAAAGATCGTTGACGCTGCAAAGCGCAGCGGCGCAAGAGTTGCAGGCCCCATCCCGCTTCCCACCGACAAGCAGGTCGTAACCATTCTGAGAGCGGTTCACAAGTACAAGGACTCCCGCGAGCAGTTCGAGCAGAGAACTCACAAGCGCCTTGTTGACGTTATCCGTCCTTCTCAGAAGACAATCGAGGCTCTCCAGTCTCTGGAGCTGCCCGCAGGCGTAGAAATTTCAATGGATATCTAATTATAGATTGAATTTGGAGTTATGTTGAGGAAACTCAACCACTAACCACGCGCCGAAAAGCGCATGGTCATGTCGGAGCGATCCGACCAATAACCAATAAGGAGGAAAAGCCGAAATGACAAAGGGTATTATCGGCAAGAAGATCGGCATGACGCAGATCTTCGATGAGGCAGGCAAGGTTGTTCCCGTAACAGTTATCGAAGCGGGTCCCTGCGTAGTAGTACAGAAGAAGACAACCGAGAACGATGGCTACGAGGCTGTTCAGCTGGGCTTCGGAGATGTTTCTCCCAAGCACGTTAACAAGCCCGAGGCAGGTCACTTCAAGAAGAACGACGTAGCGTTCAAGAAGACTCTTAAGGAGTTCCGTCTTGACGATATCTCCGCTCTCAACACAGGCGATATCATCAAGGCAGATGTTTTCGCCGAGGGCGACGTTATCGACGTTGCGGGCGTAAGCAAGGGTAAGGGCTTCACCGGCGCTATCAAGCGTCACAACCAGCACAGACTGAAGGAAACTCACGGTTCCGGCCCTGTTGCAAGACAGGCAGGCTCCATGGGCGCTTGCTCCAGCCCGTCCAGAATCTTCAAGGGCAAGGGCATGGCAGGTCATATGGGTGCTGAAAACGTAACGGTTCAGAATCTTGTAGTTGTCAAGGTTGACGTTGAAAACAACCTGATCGCTGTCAAGGGTGCTGTTCCCGGTCCCAAGGGCGGCGTAGTTACCATCTGCGACGCAGTTAAAGCATAAGAGGGGAGGACACCATCATGTCAAAGATTAATGTAGTAGATATGGCGGGTAAGGTCGTTTCCGAGCTTGAGCTTAACGACGCAGTGTTCGGCATCGAACCCAACAAGACCGCTATGCACTCCGCTGTTGTGAACTATCTCGCAAATCAGCGTCAGGGCACACAGTCCACTCTTACCAGAACAGAGGTAAGCGGCGGCGGAAGAAAGCCCTGGAGACAGAAGGGCACGGGTCACGCAAGACAGGGCTCCACAAGAGCTCCCCAGTGGCGCCACGGCGGTATCGCCCTCGGCCCCAAGCCCCGTTCTTACAGATTTACTCTGAACAAGCAGGTTAAAAGACTTGCTATGCTGTCTGCTCTTTCGAGCAAGGTCGCTTCCAACGAGATGATCGTTGTTGACGCAATTAAGACAGACGAGTTCAAGACAAAGACTATCGTTGCTATGCTGAAGGCTATCGGCGCAGAGAACAAGACTCTGATCGTGCTCGACAGCGTAGACAAGAAGGTTATCAAGTCCGCAGCAAACATCGAGGGCGTTAAGACAACTCAGTCCAACACACTCAATGTTTACGACATCCTTAACTGCGACAAGTTCGTTATCGTTAAGGGCGCTGTGGAAAAGCTTGAGGAGGTGTACGCATAATGGTAAAGACTGCTCAGGATATCATCATCAAGCCCATCATCACAGAGCACAGCATGGAGTGTCTGGCTGCCGGCAAGTACACTTTCAAGGTTGCAAAGTCCGCTAACAAGATCGAGATCGCAAAGGCGGTCGAGACTCTCTTCAAGGGCGTTAAGGTCGCTAAGGTCAACACCGTAAGCGTTCGCGGAAGAAAGAAGAGAATGGGCAGAAGCGAAGGCTACACTTCCGATTGGAAGAAGGCTATCGTAACACTGGCAGAAGGCTCTAAGACTATCGAGTTCTTCGACGGAATGATTTAAGTAAGGAGTGAAACGAAATGGCTATTAAAGCTTACAAGCCCGTAAATAACAGCCGTCGTGGCATGACTGTTACCGATTACAGCGGCTTATCCAAGGTAGCTCCCGAAAAATCCCTTCTGGAGCCCGTTAAGAAGACTGCCGGCCGCAACAGCTACGGCAGGATCACAGTAAGACACATCGGCGGCGGTAACAGAAAGAAGTACCGTGTTATCGACTTCAAGAGAGATAAGCAGGGCATGAACGCTACTGTTATGACCCTTGAGTACGATCCTAACCGTTCCGCTTTCATCGCGCTGGTTCAGTACGAGGACGGAGAGAAGAGATACATCATCGCTCCCAACGGACTGAAGGTAGGCGACACCGTTCGCGCAGGCGCTGACGCAGATATCAAGCCCGGCAACGCGCTTCAGCTCAAGGATATCCCCGCTGGTACCGTTGTTCACAATATCGAGCTTCACCCCGGCT
>CAMEPN010000092.1 GCA_945931735.1 uncultured Clostridia bacterium | reverse complement strand
AAAAGTCACCTGCAAGGGCAGGTCGGCGCACGCTTCCACTCCCGAAAGCGGAATTAACGCCGTTACCGCTCTGATAAAGCTTATCAACACGCTTTTTGACAGCGGAAAGCTGCCTGTTTCGGACGGCGTTCAGCGCGATATACTGTGCGGTTTGGCAAGGATATTCCCGTTCGGGGAAACGGACGGTGCGTCTGCGGGGCTGAAATGCTCCGACGAAAAGAGCGGCGCGCTGACCTGTGTGTTCAGCATTTTTGAAATGGACAGGAACGGCTGCCGCGGCACGGTAGACGTGCGTTTTCCGACCTGCGTGAACCTTGATTTCGTCGAAAGCACCGAGCGTACTGCATTGGCGGCGGCAAAATGCGAATTTGCCGGATTTATGGGCGACGAGCCGCACTGCGTCGACGAGGACAGCGAGTTCGTCCGCAAGCTGCTGCGTGTTTACGAGCGGGTCGAGGGCGAAAAAGGCCGCTGTATCGCTATCGGCGGGGGAACATATGTCCACAATATTGAGGGCGGAGTTGCTTTCGGAGCCGAGCGCGGCGACACGGACTATCATATGCACGGCGACGACGAGTTCGTTACGGTCGACGAGCTGCTTAAGGACGCGGTGCTTTTTGCGGAGGTCATCGCCGAGATCTGCGGTTGATATGAACAATAAAAAACGGCTGCTGAGCGATTTCAGCAGCCGTTTTCGGTTTGCGTTGATTTTATCCTATCACTTCTCGGGAGCCATAAGTCTTACCATGACAGCCTTCTGTGCATGGAGTCTGTTCTCCGCCTCGTCGAATATCTCGGCAGCGTGCTGCTCGAATACCTTGGCGGTGATCTCCTCCTCGCGGTGAGCGGGCAGGCAGTGCATTACCATTGCGTCGGACTTGGCAACGGACATTACATCGTCGTTTATCTGATAGCCCTTGAATGCTATCTTGCGCTTCTCCGCTTCGCTTTCCTGTCCCATAGAAGCCCATACGTCCGTAAACAGAACGTCGGCGTCCGCCGCAGCTTCCTTGGGGTCGCTAACGAGCTTGAAGTTCTTGTACTGCTTCGCAAATTCAAGGACAACGGGGTCGGGGTGATAGCCGTCGGGGCAGGCGAGCGAAACGTCCATGCCGACCTTAAGGCAGCCTACCGTGAGGGAGTTCGCCATGTTGTTGCCGTCGCCGATGTAGCACATTTTCAGACCGTCAAGCTTGTTCTTGTATTCGCGTACAGTCTGGAGGTCAGCAAGCACCTGGCAGGGGTGGCAGAAGTCGGTCAGACCGTTGATTATCGGGATATTGCCGTATTCGGCGAGATATTCGACCTCGCTCTGCTCAAATGTTCTGATCATAATGCCGCTGAGGTAGCGTGAGAGAACTCTCGCGGTATCCTGTACAGGCTCGCCGCGGCCTATCTGAAGCTCCTTAGAGGACAGGAACAGCGCGTGTCCGCCTAGCTGGTACATACCTGTTTCAAAGGAAACGCGGGTTCTTGTGGAAGCTTTCTGGAATATCATGCCGAGGGTCATGCCCTTTAGAATGTTGTGGGGAATACCGTGCTTCTGCTCGTATTTGAGCTGGTCTGCGAGGTTGAGGATATCAATGATCTCCTCGGTGCTTAAGTCAAGCATTTTCAGAAGATGTTTCATTTGTTTCAGTTCCTTTCGTAGTTATGCGTTGAGCAGGTCGAGCAATATCGCAAGACCCTTGTCTATCTCTTCATAGGTTATTGTCAGCGGCGGGAGCAGGCGAACCTTTGTCTTTGCGGTAAGCAGCAGCAGACCTCTGTCGAGCGCCGCCTTTACGATATCGCCCGCCTTTTTGCTTTCAAGCTCAATTCCTATCATCATGCCTATTCCGCTGACCGACTTGACCTCGCGCGAGGTCAGCAGCTTTTCGCGGATATATGTACCCTTTGCGGATACCTCCTCGAGAAACTCGGGAGAATTTATTTTTCTGAGGACAGCCAGACCGCCTGCGCAGGAGATAGGGTTTCCGCCGAATGTAGAGCCGTGCGTACCTGCGGTAAGCACCTTGGAGCATTTCTCTCCCGAAAGGCACACGCCTATCGGAATGCCGCCCGCAAGCCCCTTTGCAAGAGTGGTGAGGTCAGCCTTTTTGCCGTAGTTGTCGCCCGCGAGGAACATTCCTGTCCTCCCGACGCCTGTCTGAACCTCGTCCGCGATGGTGAGAACGTCCTTTTCGGCGCAGAGTCTGAATATCTCGTCGACGAAATCCTGTTCCAGCGCCATTACGCCGCCCTCGCCCTGAATATACTCAAACATTACCGCGCAGACGGTGTCATCGAGCTTTGCGCGCAGGTCGTCGATGTTGTTCGCCTCGACGTTGATAAATCCGTCAACAAAAGGGAAGAAGTAGTTGTGGAACACGTCCTGCCCCGTTGCGGAAAGGGTGCAGAGCGTGCGCCCGTGGAACGAATTTACGAGCGTGATTATATTGTGCCTGCCCTTGCCGTATTTGTCGAAGCTGTATTTGCGTGCGATTTTGATTGCACACTCGTTTGCCTCAGCACCGCTGTTACCGAAAAACATATCGGTGTATCCCGCAGTTTCGCAGAGCGCCTTGGCGAAATCCGCCTGAACCTTGGTGTAGTAATAGTTCGAGGTATGCTGTATCTTGTGCGCCTGCTCGCAAATTGAGTTCACCCAGTCCTCGTTGCAGTAGCCGAGGGAGTTTGTGCCTATGCCCGAGCCGAAGTCTATGTATTCCTTGCCGTTTTCGTCGACGGCGGTTTCGCCCTGCCCCTTTTCGAGGACAAGGTCATACCTGCCGTAGGAGGGCATTACATAGGTGTTGAATTGTTCTATGGTATCCATTTTTATCCCCCTTACGGAACGATCATCGTGCCTGCGCCGAGGTCGGTAAGCAGCTCGATGAGGATAGAGTGCGGAATCCTGCCGTCGATGATGTTTGTTTTCTTTACGCCGCGGCGGACAGCCTCGACGCAGCAGTCTATCTTCGGTATCATTCCTCCCGAGATAACGCCCTGCTTTTTAAGATAGGGAACATAGGAAACGCCGACTGTTCTTATGAGCGTGTTGTCGTCGTCCTTGTCCTCAAGCAGACCCTTTATATCTGTCAGAAGAATAAGGTTTTCCGCTTTCATTTCCGCGGCAATACGCGCAGCAGCGGTGTCGGCGTTGATGTTGAACACCTCACCGTTAGGCCCTGCGGCTATCGTGGAAATAACGGGGATATAGCCGTTGTTCAGCGCGTTTGTGATTATTTCGGGGTCAACTTCGGTTATTTCGCCGACATACCCGAGGTCGGGGTCAAGCTGCTCCGCCTTGATAAGGTTTCCGTCCAGACCGCAAAGCCCCACGGCACGACCGCCCTGTCCGTGCAGAAGCTGAACAAGATCCTTGTTGACCTTGCCCGCGAGCACCTGCTGAACAATGTCGACTGTTTCCTCGTCGGTGTATCGCAGCCCGTTGACGAACTTGCTTTCCTTGCCGACCTTTTTAAGCATCGCGTTGATCTCGGGGCCGCCTCCGTGCACCAGCACTACCTTTATCCCCACGAGCGAAAGAAGCACGATATCCTTCATTACCGCCTGCTTCAGGGCTTCGTTGGTCATGGCGTTGCCGCCGTATTTAATGACAACGACCTTGTTGTTGTATTCCTGGAGATAGGGGAGAGCCTCCACCATGACATTGGCTCTTACGTCATAATCTATCTGCATTTTCTGTCCTCTTTCCGTCCCTTTTTATGTGCGGTATTCCGCGTTTATTTTTACATATTCAAACGTGAGGTCGCAGCCCCATGCTATCGCCTTGCCCTCGCCGCTGTGGATATCTATGAGTATCTTTATTTCGTCCTCGGAGAGTATTTCCTTTGCGGATTCCTCCGAGAAAGAGATACCCGCGCCGTTTGTGCAGACGGTAAGCTTTCCCTTTGCGCTTGCAAGCTCTACGGAAACCTTGTTGATGTCAAAATCAGCCTGAGCATAGCCTATCGCGCAGAGGATACGACCCCAGTTTGCGTCCGCAGCGAACAGCGCCGCCTTAACAAGGCTGGAGCCTATAACGGACTTAGCGACTATCTTCGCGGAGTTCTCGTCGGGTGCGCCGTTTACGATGCATTCGATGAGCTTTGTCGCGCCCTCGCCGTCGCGCGCAGTTTCGCGGGCAAGGTTCATCATAACGGCATACAGCGCGTTTTCAAACAGCTCGTAGTTCTTGTCCTCGCAGACTATCTCGGGGTTCTTCGCAAGACCCGACGACATCAGCACAAGCGTGTCGTTGGTGGAGGTGTCGCCGTCAACGCTTACCATGTTGTAGGTAACGGAATTGACCTTGCGGAGCGCCTTTTCGAGCAGCGTTCCGTTTATGGCAACGTCGGTCGTGATGAACGCGAGCATTGTCGCCATGTTAGGGTGTATCATGCCGCTGCCCTTGGAAATACCGCCGACATGGCACTTTCTGCCCTCTATTTCAAATTCGACCGCGATCTCCTTTTTGCGGGTGTCGGTTGTCATTATCGCCTCGCACGCTTCGCTGCTCTTTTTAGGGGAGAGCGATTTAGCCAGCGTAGGAATTACCATCTTGATAGGCTTGATGTTCAGCTTCTGCCCTATAACTCCCGTTGAACCGACAACAACGTCGTTAGAGTCGATATCCAGCGCCTGCGCGGTAAGCTCGCACATTTCCTCGGCGATCTCGATACCGTTGTCGTTACAGGTATTTGCGTTTCCGCTGTTTACGATTACAGCCTGCGCGTAGCCGTCCTCGAGGTGCTTTTTGGTGACGATTATGGGCGCGCCCTTTACCTTGTTTGTGGTGTAAAGTGCGGCGGTCTTGCAGCGCTCTGCGCAGTATATCATTGCAAGGTCGCGTTTTGTAGTGTTGCCCGCCTTTATTCCCGCGATAACGCCCGCGGCGGTAAATCCCTCGGCAGCGCAGACGCCGCCGTCAATAAAATCAAATCCTTCAAATTTAACCATATAATTATACCTTATTCCAGTCCTGTTTTCTCGTCAATGCCCATCATTATGTTGAGGCACTGCACCGCTGCGCCGCTTGCACCCTTTCCGAGGTTGTCGAGGCGGGAGTTTATTATCAGTCTGTCGTCGTTTCCGTTGACGAATATTTCCATGTTGTTCGTGCCGCTGAGGTTATTCGCGCCGATAAATCCGTCGTCAGGCTCTCCCTCGGGCATGACCTTTACGAAATGCGAATTGCGGCTCTCGTAATATTCGGTGAGCGCCTTTCGCACGTCGTCGACGTTGTATTTTTTGGACAGCAGCCTTGTGTGCAGCGGGAGGGATACCACCATTCCGCTGAAATAATCGCACACGAGCGGGTTAAACGCAGGCGCATAGTCAAGTCCGCATATCTTCTGCATCTCGGGGAGATGCTTGTGCTTCTGCGTCAGCGCATACTGACGGGGAGAATTAAAGTCAGCGGGTCTGTCGGGGCTTTCGTATACGGCGATAGCTTTCTTTCCCGCGCCGCTGTAACCCGATACCGCGTGGACGGAAACGGGGTAGTCGGTGGGGAGAATGCCCATTTTAACCAGGGGATAAACCATTGAGGCAAAGCCGCTCGCATAGCACCCGGGTACAGCCGTGCGCGACGACACCGCGATCTTCTCCCTGAAAGAAAAATCAAGCTCGGGGAAGCCGTATGCCCAGTCGGGATTTGTACGGTGCGCGGTGGAAGCGTCGATAATCCGCACCTTATCTCCTGCCAGCGAAACAGCCTCGATTGCCGCCGCGTCGGGCAGGCAGAGGAAAGTGAAATCCGACGCGTTTATGAGCTTCCTGCGCTCCTCGGGGTTTTTTCTCTTGTCCTCGTCGATACGGAGCAGCTCGATATCGTTCCTTCCGTTGAAGCGCTCGAGAATTTTAAGTCCCGTTGTTCCTTCCTGTCCGTCGATATAGACCTTAACCATTGTTCAGCTCCTCCAGTTTTCTGCGGGTGTATTCAATCTGCGCCGCAACGCTCTCGGGCGCAGGGCCGCCGTAGGAGCGGCGCTCTCTTACGCAGGTATCAAGGCTTATCGCCTTATAAACGTCCTCGTCAAATGTTTCGCACTGCGACTTATAGTCCTCGAGCGGGAGGTTTTCGAGCGTGGTGTTTTTCTCGATGCACATTGCGACAAGCCCGCCGGTTATCTTGTACGCCGTTCTGAACGGAAGCCCTTTCTTTACGAGGTAATCCGCGCAGTCGGTCGCGTTGATAAAGCCCTTTGCCGCAGCATGGCGCATATTGTCCTTGAGGACGGTCATTGTCTTAAGCATGGGGATAAATGTTGTAAGACAGAGCTTGATGTTGTCCACCGCGTCGAATATCGCTTCCTTGTCCTCCTGCATATCCTTGTTGTATGCGAGGGGAAGTCCTTTCATCATGGTGAGCAGCGTCATATTGTCGCCGATAACGCGCGCGGTCTTTCCGCGGATAAGCTCGGTGACATCGGGGTTCTTTTTCTGCGGCATAATGCTGGAGCCTGTGGAGAACGCGTCGTCAAGCTCGATGAACTTGAATTCCCACGAGCACCACATGATTATCTCCTCGGAAAATCTCGAAAGGTGCATCATGCATATAGAAAGCGCACTCGCAAGCTCAATGCAGAAGTCGCGGTCGGACACTCCGTCGAGCGAATTGACCATAGGCGCTTCCATTCCGAGAAGCTCCGCAGTTCTTGCGCGGTCGATATTGTATGTAGTTCCAGCGAGCGCTCCGCTTCCGAGAGGGGAAACGTTCATGCGGCGCGCGGTGTCATGAAGCCTGTCGATGTCGCGCAGGAGCATCTGTGCATATGCCATGAGGTGCTGACCGAAGGTGATAGGCTGTGCGCGCTGGAGGTGCGTATAGCCCGGCATTATCGTTTCGGTGTGCTCCGAGGCAATATCGCAGAGGGCTTCCGTAAGCTCGGTGACGAGCGAGATTATCTCCTTAATTTCGTCGCGCAGATAAAGC
>CAMEPN010000091.1 GCA_945931735.1 uncultured Clostridia bacterium | reverse complement strand
AATCTATCATACCAGGACCTCCTAATGTTAGTAGTCACACTTCCGTGTGCCACTATCATTATACTACTGCGGTTCTCAAGCGGCAAGGGTGCGGTTCTTACTCCGTGCAGCTGCGGTTTTCCGGGCGGCATATACAATTTGTTTGGTTTTTTATATTTGCACAGATTTTTAGTTAACCATGTATTAAAATATACCGTAATTTTGCAATTTATTGACAAGTTCTCTGCATTTTATCAAAGAATGTAGCGTAAATACTAAGGAAGCGCTGATTAACGTTACGCAATAATCAGCATATTCCTAATACTCAGTATTAATACCGCACAATACGATCCTGTATTCATCAATATACTTATGACAACAGCCTCAGCTTTTCTCTCCGAGGCTGTTAATCACATCATAGTTTTTCTGCAAACTTTTCCGCCGCAGCCGCAGCAGCTTCATATTCAAAATCCTCCGCTGCCGCTAAAATTTCATCAAGCAGGGGTTTAAGCGAATTGCCGTTTACCGAGCAGCCCGTGATCTCGCCGCACAGCCTTTCAGCTTCATCGGTGTCGAAAGAAAGACAAGCATCCTTGATCGCATTGAAGTATTCCTTTGCCTTTTCCGTCGCAATTTCGGTAAGCTGCTCATTTTCGGCATAAGTTTCCTCTTTAGGAGTATCTGTTTCGCCGAGATATTTTTTTCCCAATTCCGCAACATTTTTGTAAAGGGCAAGAAGCTCGCTGTTCTTTTCTTCAATAACAGCAATGTTGCCTGCCTTGCCCGAAAGCTCAAGCTCCTTTGCAAGCTCGGAAAGCTGCTTTGAACCGATTGTAAGCGAGGAACTCTTTAATGCGTGTACTTCTATGACGTAATTTTTCCAGTCTTTTTCATCGAAAAGCCTTTCAATGCGTCCCGAAAGCTCGGGAGCCTTACGAACGTAAAGTGCAAGAATATCGTTGTAAGCCTCGGTGTCGCCGCCTGTGTATTTTGCGCCTTCTACGGGGCTGAAAAGTGCATTTGCTTCCGTTTCATCGGTTTTTTGCTCAGATTTTTCGGATTTTTCCTCCGTGATCTGTGTTTCTTCTTCGCAAAGACTTGGCGAAATATGTCCGAAAAGGTACTTTTCAATATCCATTCCCGTAAACGGCTTTGAAAGGTAATCGTCAAAGCCTGCGTCAAGGTAGGTTTGTCTTGCCCCGTGGATAGCGTTTGCCGTAAGTGCGATAAAGCAGGTATCCGCTGCAAGGTTTTCCTCTTTGATCTTCTTCAAGGTTTCTATACCGTCCATTTCGGGCATCATATGGTCAAGGAAAACAATGTCGTAGTGTTTGCTTTTCAGCAGTTCAATGCACATAGCACCGCTTGGAGCTGTGTCGAGGTTTACCTTTGTTCGTTTAAGCAGGCTCTTTGCAACAAGCAGGTTTGTTTCGTTATCGTCAACCACAAGCACTCTTGCCTTTGGAGCAATACGAATAACAGTGTCGGAAGTATGCTTCGCCGCCGCTGCCTTGAACCGCTGCTCAAAATCACCGATAGGCTCGGCTTTTACTATCTTCTGTTCTATTTCAAAGGAGAAAGTGGACCCCGAACCGTAAACGCTGGAAACCTTCAATTCGCTGCCCATCATGTCAAGCAGGCGATGAACTATGGACATTCCCAGTCCCGTACCCTCAATACTGCGGTTCTTTTCCTGGTCAAGGCGTTGGAAGGAAGCAAAAAGCTTGTCCATATCCTCTTCCTTGATGCCTATTCCGGTATCTGTTACGCTGACTTCAAGCTGCAGAATATCATTCTCGATATTCACGACATTCATTCTCAGCCGCACATAGCCCTCGGGAGTATATTTTACTGCGTTGGTAAGAATGTTTGTAATTACCTGCCTTATTCTTACATCGTCACCGTAAAGCATTGACGGGATATTCTCGTCTATCTCGTAAATAAATCTCAGCTTTTTCTTCTCTGCCCTTATCCTTACCATGTTCACAATGTCATTCACAAGGGAGCTGACATCGTAGGAAACGGGCACTATCTCCATCTTGCCCGACTCTATCTTTGAGAAATCCAGAATGTCGTTGATAATGGAAAGAAGCGTTCTGCTCGAGCTTTGGATATTTGCGGCATATTCAACGATCTGCTTTTCGCTCGATTCGCGCATTATCATTTCATTCATGCCCAGAACGGCATTTATAGGCGTTCTTATCTCATGGGACATATTTGAGAGAAATTCACTTTTGGCTTTACTTGCCTTAATAGCCTCCTGCCTTGCCTTATCAAGTTCAATCAAAGTATTATTCAGTTTCTGATAATCGGGCGTTTCCATGAAAAACAGAATGACAATTAAAGAAAGTGTTGATACAAACATTGTAAGCAGCACATAGGGGAATATTAACTGTAATATAGCTCCGATTATAAGCATAGGACAAAAGGATGAAATAGCTATAATCTGTTTTCGTTCATATTTTTTATGATTATGTATCAGCAATGCAGAAGTGTAAATTGTATAATAAAGAGGGGTTAAATATATCAAAAAATAAAACTCGGTTTTCAGATAATTCCCTTCACTGTCGAAATCAAAAATAAATCCGAGAAATGAATTGGCCGCCAATAAAATCAGATAAGCGCCGTATACGCATTTATTGAAAAATAACATGGTTTTATTTTCATCATTATACACTAATATATCTATGTATCTTGAATAACAAAAAATCCCACTAATTATAACAGCAAAATCAATTGTATTTATAAGAATATTTATCCATACAGGCACATTCTGGTGATAATTTATTGTTAGTCCCGATATCGTATCAAAAATTGCAGCAAAAAGCATTACAATAATCAGATTACTAAAGCGTTTACTTTGTACTGAATTATTTGAAATTCTAAAGGTGACGCAAAAAACAATTATTATTAATATACAAACAGCTGCAACACCGAACAAAACGTTGTAAACCATTAGCTTCCTCCGTAAATATCGCAAATCATTAATCAAATTATACATTCCTATAATAAGTATATACTATTATACATCATTTGTCAATAAGGCTTTTGTCCCCACAAAATCAATGCTTATGATATACTGACGCCCATTTTTGAGCTTATCCGCATTTCTGCTTATCTATGTATATACCGTCTGCTGTGCAATGCGCTGTTCGGCGGCATACTCTTTTACGGTTATCGGCTTTTTATTGTTAATTGCAAATTTCGTTAATCTCCTGACAGTGTACTGATAACAACGCTCACAGTATTCGCTCCAAAGCAGTGTAAGTGTTACACCCTTCTTGGAAAGCTCTCTGTGGATGTAGGCGTAGTCAGGTTCGGCATAGGTAATGACCTCGTGTTCCTTTGCCGAGATGCTCAGTATCTCGTTAAGCTTTTCATGGGTCATCTCATCATCAAGCGGCCATGAGATTCCATACTTGGCTGCATTCTCCAATACCGCCTTTGCTGCACTTCTTTTCTGCACTGCATGTCAGTCCAATCCGGCAGGAAGCGCGTCGGACAACTCCGAACCCACCAGTTCCACCGCCCCGGTTAATTCCGGCAGCAGTGAGCCAGACAAGCCTGCGCAGACCTCTGAGAACGCGAACGCTGAGGAAGGCAACCCCACAGAAATAACGGAGCAGTCCTCCACCGCTGAAACCTCCGGAACCGCCGAGAGCACCGGTGACGCATTCTTCAAGCCGGGAATCTGGCAGTGCAGCGAGTACTATTTTTATGAATTCTACGCAGACGGCACGGGCGGAATAGTGATGGACTTCGACTGCTATATGGGACAGCCGTTTAGATATGAGGTCACAGACTCCGACAGCGGAGCGTTGATGTTCCACATATTCTCAGCAGACGACCAATCCCCGGCTGCGGCGAAGATAATTTCCGACACAGAGATAGAGCTGACATGGGATTTCGGCAGAACAGATACCCTGGGCGGACACTCCTTTCTGAATAACAAAAATGCCCTGCGCTGCCGGCAAGCACCGACAACGCAGGGTATTAATTTATTCAGCAATGGTGGTATCTCTGTATCCGTTAAATTCCTTGTCGAAAAGGCTCTCAAATTCCTCGGAGGAAAAGTCCTCGGCGGCATAAGGCAGGCAGATTATATCTGAGAAATTCTGCCCGGACAACACCTTTTCTATCGTGGAACAGCCCTCGTCCTCTATCTCTATACTGCGGTCAAGGACGGAGCTGTCGGCAAACGGCACAAGCACCTTGTAATTTATCTGCGGCATCATACTCTGCGCCGCGTATGTCATCCAAATCTCGCTCCATGACACACCGCCGACAAGGTATATCAAATCAAAACCCACAAGCCGACTTGCTTGTCTTGCAGTTTGTAGAGTATTTCTGCGATAGCTTCCCGTGATAAGTCGCCTCTGCCAAAAGCAATACGGCTGACCTCGTTCAGCGCATTGTTGCTGTCGCACTCTGCGCTGCGTATTACGGTGAGTACGGCAAGCAGCAGTTTTTCGGTGTTGATCGTATGCGGTCTGTTGTTTACAAACTGTCCCCGCGGATTGTTCCGCGTTGCCCGCTGCGCTTGTCTTATTGCCTTAATTATGGCATTTCCTGCGGCGGTATGAATATCGTCGTTCATCTTTCCGGCATACTTGGCTATTTGATATTTTCCCCAATCGGTTTCGGTACTGTGCAATGTTTCATTGTAGGTACGGCGGGTTTCGATAAGCTGTTCATAGAGCCGCTTTGCCTCGTCGCTGCTCTGAATAATGAATGTTGTGAGCGCGTTTATCTCGTCCTTGACAAGCTGCGGCATATATGCGTAAACAAGGCGACCTGTTTTCGGCAGCATGGAGCGTATTTTTTCAAGCCGTTCAGCGATTTCATCAAGAACAGGGGCGGCACCGGTTTCCTTTCCAACCTCTGTTTTGAACTGACCTAGCAGCTCGTTTTCCTTGCTCCGCAGGCTCACATAGAAATCGTGGTAGGTATTCTTAATAACCTCAACCCGTATCTTGTCGCAGGTTTCGGGAGCAACTTTGTTTATGTAAACGCTCTGCGCTTTATCCCAATACATTAAGTGAATATGCGGCTGTCCTTCCTTGAGGTGAACGGCGGCAAACCACTCAATGTTGGTCGCGTCCATATTCATGTGCTTTGCGATAACGCCTATCTGTTTTCGCGCAAAACTCTGCCAATCGGACAGAGAGTATAGTCCTGCTTCCTCTGCGGTTTTGGGAGTGAATGAAAACACGCAGCGAAATATATTGCGATACGGAGTGGTCATCTTTCGGATATGGCTCTGTGCCGCCTCCATTGAACAGCTAGGGTAATACTCGTTATTGATATAGCCGAACAAGCCGTTTCCGGTGTCGGCATTGACCGCAGCACCCGGACGATTGCCGAGGTAGCGGAGATGTTCTTCGGTTTCGGTTTTCGCAACACCGTCGCGCTCTCCTATGTACCGCAGGTGTTCCGCATTTCTTACGGCTGCGTATGGGTGTTTTGCTTTCGCAGGACGGTCGCGCTGCTTAAAGATGATTTTGGGCGTCATATTGTTCTCCTTGTTGACAGGGGGTTGATATTGTGATATAATCAAATTGAAAACTAACCGATTTATCGGAATTTGTATAATAGTATGATTATATAACTGCAAATCATAGAGGAAATATGAATGAAAAAAGTAAAGCTGATTGCACTTCCTTGTATATGCGCTGATGTCTTTTACGGTACAGATATTATCAGACCCGGCGGTGAGGCACTAAATTTCGCCGCCCATGCTTCACGCTTCAATAACATAGATGTTACTCTCCTTGGAATTCTTGGTAAGGATAAATATGCAGAAGCAATAATGGCTTCTATTTCAGAGCTTAAAATTGATAAGCGATATATCCGTTTCGATGGAAGGTATAATACTGCAAATCATATGACTTACCTTACCGAAAAAGGCGACAGATATTATAAAGAAGACTCGTGGGACGGAAAGATACTTGATAATATCGTATTAAACGAAACAGAAATTGATCTGATTTCAAGAGCAGATGTTGTTTTTATTCATTTCTGGGCATCCTGCTTTGCACAGGTTATTGAGCTTAAAAAGAAGTTCGGTTTTAAGCTTGCGGTAGATTTTGATATATACAGAGATTTTATGGATATGGAGCTACTTGCTCCGTATATTGATTTTTTTATGATAAGTGGCTCTGAGGAACTGCTGCCGCAGTTCTGTGAAATGTCGAAACGCTTTGATTGCTTATTCAACATAACTCTTGCAGAGCGAGGAAGCGTAACCTATTATAAGGGGCAGTGCTTTCGGGCAGACTCCGTTAAAACAAGTGAAATTGTTGATACAACAGGCTGTGGTGACAGCTATCATGCAGGATTTGTCTGCTCATTTATTCTTGATAAAGATATATTTAAGGCTATGACTGTTGGTTCGGAAAAGGCAGCTGAGACTCTGTTGCATTATGGTGGTTTCTGATATAGGAATGAAAATTCCCATAAGTCGAGCAGATGAAATTGCAATAACGATTGAATGCCCCGTCACTCGACGGGGCGTTTCCCGTTTTACGGCTGCACCGCCGAAATAGTCGCAAAAAGTTCGTCAGACATACCCGTCCTAAAACCCTTAAACCACAATCGCGGATTGACTTCAACACCTAAATCTGCGGCAGAAAGTCCGCGGTAGTAGTGCGGCTGGGAATACTGCGGCTGCGACACCTCACCGCTCATTATGCTCGCCTTTATGCTGACGTGCGGAATGGTTTCTCCTGCCGGAAAAGCATGATACCAAGAATTTGTCCCCGTAATAAAGTCGCGGGTGCTGTCGGCTGTTCCTTTGTGTGCATAACCCACGCGAAAACTGCCGTCGCTGAGGAGCAGCATATCCTCTCCTATATCGTTCTCCTCGGAAATACCGTCAAGGCTGTCAAGGCAGGAGTATTCAACAAACAGCGTCACTGTGCCGTTATCGGTAAGTCCGTCAACG
>CAMEPN010000090.1 GCA_945931735.1 uncultured Clostridia bacterium | reverse complement strand
AAGTTATCGTAAGAAACGTTGCTGCAGGCAGCTTCTCCAAGAAGCTCGGCATCGAGGAGGGCACTCCTCTCAAGACCCCGACGCTGGAATTCAGCTACAAGTGCGACGAGCTGGGCGACCCGTTCATCAACAGCTACTATGCGCTGGGTCTGGGTCTTGCGACGCAGGAGGAGATCGACACAATTTCCAAGTATGCGTTCAAGGTAAACGAGTTCATGCTCGACTTCTTCAAGAAGCTCAACATCGACCTCATCGACTTCAAAATCGAGTTCGGTCGTTTCCACGGTCAGATAATCCTCGCGGACGAGATTTCTCCCGACACCTGCCGCTTCTGGGATTCCACAACTCACGAGAAGCTGGACAAGGATCGTTTCCGCAGGGATATGGGCGGCGTAGAAGAGGCTTACAACGAGATCATGCACCGCATCTTCGGCTGATATTATGTGTTCCGGTCACGGGCAGCCGTGGCGAAAGGGGTATAGATGTTCAACAGTATCCATGAGGAATGCGGCGTTTTCGGCATATATACAAACAAGCCCACAAACGTTGCTACCTCGGCGTATTACGCGCTTTACGCGTTACAGCACAGGGGTCAGGAGAGCTGCGGCATCGTCGTGAACGACCGCGGAGTTTTCAAGACCCACAAGGGATTGGGATTAGTTAACGAAGTTTTCACGCAGAGAGTTCTCGATGAGTTCCCCGAGGGCAGGATAGCGGTAGGTCATGTGCGTTATTCCACCACGGGAAACGTCAACACCGCAAACTGCCAGCCCATGACGGTGCGCCATGTAAAGGGCGCGCTCGCCATTGCGCACAACGGAAACCTCATCAACGCGCTTGCGCTGCGCCGCGAATATGAGCTTAAGGGAGCAATATTCCACAGCACGAGCGATACCGAGGTCATTTCCTACGCCATCACGCAGGAGCGCCTCGTCAGCGGCTCCATACAGGAGGCGGTGGAAAAGGCGATGTACCGCATAAAGGGCGCGTACAGCCTTTGTATAATGTCCCCGAAAAAGCTCATCTGCGCGCGCGACCCGCACGGGTTCAGACCGCTCTGCTTAGGCAGGCTTCCGGACGACGGCGGATACGTTGCGGCAAGCGAAACCTGCGCGCTCGACAGCATCGGTGCGGAATTTATCCGTGATATCGAGCCGGGCGAGATCGTCGTTATCGACGAAAACGGCGTTCAGAGCATAAAGACCCACTGCGGCGGGAAAAGCTCGATGTGCGTTTTCGAGTTCATTTACTTTGCGCGTCCCGACAGCGTTATCGAGGGCGCTAGCGTCCACCGCGCAAGGCTTCGCGCAGGGCATTACCTCGCGCTGGAGCACCCTTGTCAGGCTGATGTTGTTATCGGCTGCCCCGACAGCGGACTTGACGCCGCGCTCGGCTTTTCGCAGGAGTCGGGTATCCCATACGGAGTCGGGTTCATCAAGAACAGGTACATCGGGCGCACGTTCATACAGCCCACGCAGGGAATGCGCGAAAATTCCGTCCGCATAAAGCTGAATGCGATAAGCGAAACGGTGCGCGGAAAGCGCGTTGTCCTTGTCGACGACAGTATCGTAAGAGGAACGACCTCCGCAAAGGTCGTTAAGCTGCTGCGCAACGCGGGCGCAAAGGAGATACATATGAGGATATCCTCGCCGCCGTTTATCAGCGAGTGCTACTTCGGCACCGATATCGACAGCAAGGAAAACCTCATTGCAAACAAGCATTCCGTTGAGGAGATAGCTAAGATAATCGGCGTAGACTCGCTCGGCTTCCTCAGCACGGACAGCGTTGTAAAGCTTGCGGAAAACGCGAACTGCGGCTTCTGCACGGGCTGCTTTACGGGGAAATATCCCGTCGAGGTGCCTAAGGAAATACCCAAGGATAAATTTGAGAGCAAGATAGAAGAATAACATATTATTAAGGACGGTACAACATGAAAAGTTACAGCGAAAGCTACAAGGCGGCGGGCGTAGACGTTACGGCGGGCTACGAGGGCGTTCGTCTGATGAAGAAGCATATCGAGAGAACAGTCATTCCGGGCTGCATCTCGGGCATCGGCGGCTTCGGCGGTCTGTTTGAGCTTGACCTCAGCGGGATTAAGAATCCTGTTCTCGTCAGCGGCACCGACGGCGTCGGCACCAAGCTCAAGCTTGCGTTCATGATGAACAAGCACAATACCATAGGTATCGACGCGGTCGCAATGTGCGTCAACGATATCATCTGCTGCGGCGCAAAGCCCCTTATTTTCCTCGATTATATAGCACTCGGAAAGAATGTTCCCGAGCTGGTCGCGGATATTGTCAGCGGCGTTGCGGAGGGCTGCGTTCAGGCGGGCTGTGCGCTCGTCGGAGGCGAAACTGCGGAAATGCCCGGCTTCTATCCCGTTGACGAATACGACGTTGCGGGTTATTCCACCGGTGTTGTCGACAAGGATAAGATACTTGACAGCAGCAAGATAAAGGCGGGCGACGCGATAATCGGTCTTGCGTCGAGCGGCGTTCACTCCAACGGCTTCTCGCTGGTAAGAAAGGTGTTCAACATCAACGAGCAGAACCTCAAGAGCTTCTATCCCGAGCTTGGAAAGTCGCTCGGCGAGGCGCTCCTGACCCCGACAAAGATCTATGTTAAGCCCGTCCTTGACCTTATCTCCAAGGTTGACGTAAAGTCCGTGAGCCACATCACGGGCGGCGGCTTCTATGAGAATATCCCGCGCGCGCTGCCCGACGGCATTGCCGCGAAGATAAACAAGAGCTCCTACGAAGTTTCCGCTATATTCAAGCTCATTCAGCGCGAGGGCAATATCCCCGAGCACGATATGTACAACACGTTCAACATGGGCATCGGCATGGCGATAGTTGTCGACAAGGCCGACGCCGAAAAGGCTGTTGAAATTCTCCGCGAAAACGGCGAAACAGCGTACATTATCGGCGAAACCGTTGCGAGCGACGAGGGCGTAATTATAGAATAAATCAACCATTATGCGACCGACAGCGGAACATTGTCCGCTGCCGGCTTTGCAGTTTACTGCGGAGGGTAGTATGAAGAATATCTGCGTGCTTGTGTCCGGCGGAGGCACGAATTTACAGGCGCTTATCGACGCGGAAAAGCGCGGCGAGATAAAGGGCGGAAAAATAACCTGCGTCATTTCCTCGAAGGCGGACGCCTACGCGCTCACCCGCGCGGAGAACAACGGCATAAAAACGCGCGTGCTCGTCCGTAAGGATTATCCCGATGTTTCGGCGTACAGCAAGGCAATGTGCGAAGCGCTGACGGAGGAAAAGGCTGACCTCGTTGTGTATGCGGGGTTTATGACCATTCTCGACGAGCAGGTCTGCAATGCTTTCCCGAACAAAATGATAAACGTTCACCCCGCGCTTATCCCGTCCTTCTGCGGCAAGGGCTTCTACGGGCTGCACGTCCATGAGGCGGCTCTCGCAAAGGGCGTAAAGGTGTCTGGCGCAACGGTGCATTTTGTCACCGCCGAGTGCGACGCAGGCCCGATAATCCTGCAAAAAGCGGTCGAGGTGGAGCAGGGCGATACCCCCGAAACGCTTCAGAAGCGCATTATGGAGCAGGCAGAGTGGAAGATACTGCCTAAGGCGGTGTCGTTGTTCTGCGAGGACAGGATAACCGTCGAAAACGGAGTTACGGTGATTAAATGAGCTTGACGGAGATAACGGAAAGCGGCTTCTACAACGCCGTAGAGGGAATTCTGCACTCCGACAGGTTTGGGTGTGATATCAGCCTTTTCGGGAAGAAAACGGGCGAGGGGTATCTTACGCGCTGCGCTGAATATTTCGAGCAGCTTCCCGACGGGATATTACATACGCTTGCGGCTGCGTCGGCGGCGTATCTTTCCGATTTCCTTGAGGAGCATGAGGACGAGCTTGACGTCGGCGGGCTGACCGAGGTAACGGAGGAAAACGCGCTGTCGCTGCTTGTTCCCGTTCAGCTCACCGCAGTGCCGCACGAGCTGCTCACCGACGAGGACGCTCCGCCCGCATTCGGCGTAAAGCTGATGTTCAGACCTGTTCCCGATGAATTTGTGGAATGGACGGTATGCGGGGACGATCCCGTTTACGTCGGGGAATACCGCGAGGTGTCGCCGTGGAACGAAAAGATAAAGTCAAAAAAGTGGAATTATCTCAACAAGGCTTGATAGGTGGCGTATGAACGAGGAAAAATTCACGGGCAAGGCGGCGCTTTACGAAATGTCGCGCCCGTCCTATGCGCAGGGGGCAATTGACCTCATACGAAGCGAAATTCCCCTCTGGGAAAAGGTCGCGGACATCGGCGCGGGGACAGGCATATTCACGCGGCAGCTCCTTTCGGCGGGCTACAAAGTGTACGCCGTCGAGCCTAACGCGGATATGCGGGAAAGGCTGCTCGGCTGCGGCGCTGAGGTGGTCTGCGCGCCCGCGGAGGATACCGGTCTGCCCGATAATTCGGTCTCGCTGGTCACGGCGGCGCAGGCGTTCCACTGGTTCGACAGGGAGAAATTCCGAGCGGAATGCCGCCGGATACTTGTACCCGGGGGAAAGGTGCTGCTGCTTTGGAACAGCGAGGACAGGGCTTACATAATAAATGACATCGACGCGCTCTGCCGCCGTTATTATGTGAAATATGAGCCGCGCCGCGAAGTTCACGAGGACACAGGCGGATTTTTCACGAAACATTCCGTATTTGTTTTTCGTAACGACCTTGTTATGGACAGGGAGCATTTTATCGCGAACAGAATGTCGAGAAGCCACGCGCCGCGTGTTACCGATAAGAATTACGGCGAGTTTGAAAACGCATTGTCGGAGCTGTTCGATAAATACAGCAGTGACGGAAAGATAACAATACCGAATATCACAAGGGGTTATTTCGGAACAGTATAAACAGGAGGAAAAAATGGACTACATCGCACTTGACAAGGAACTGAACTCTCTTGCCTACCACGGAAGAGGTATCATCATCGGAAGATCCGCCGACGGCAAGAAAGCTGTAACCGCCTATTTCATCATGGGCAGAAGCGAGAACAGCCGCAACCGCGTTTTCGTTGAGGACGGCGAGGGGATACGCACACAGGCGTTCGACCCGTCGAAGATGGTCGACCCGCACCTCATCATCTACGCTCCCGTTCGCGTTCTCGGGAACAAGACTATCGTCACCAACGGCGACCAGACTGACACTATTTACGAGCTGATGGACAAGCAGATGACGTTTGAGCAGTCGCTCCGCACGCGCGAGTTTGAGGACGACAAGCCCAACTTCACGCCCCGTATCTCGGGAATAATCCACACGGAAAACGGCGGCATGAACTACGCGATGTCTATACTCAAGAGCGCGGACGGCGACGGTTCCTCCTGCCGGAGATACACCTATGCATACAGCGACCCGCTCAGCGGAAAGGGCAGCTTTATCCACACCTATGCGGGCGACGAGATAACCACCGCAGAGGGCGTGCGCAGACTGCCGAGCTTTGAGGGTGAGCCGAAGAATGTGCTCATTCCCGATATGGATATCGACGCATTTACCGACTATCTGTGGACTAACCTCAACGCCGATAACAAGGTATCGCTTTTCGTAAGATATATCGACATCGAAACAGGAAAGTACGAGTCCCGCATAGTAAACAAAAATAAGTGAAAAGGAGAAAAGGAGCTATTTATGACTGAGTTAGAGTTAAAGTACGGCTGCAACCCCAATCAGAAGCCCTCGCGCATTTTTATGGAAAACGGCGCCGACCTGCCTATCGAGGTGCTTAACGGCAGACCCGGCTACATCAACTTCATGGACGCATTCAACGGCTGGCAGCTCGTAAAGGAGCTTAAGGCTGCGACAGGTTATCCCGCCGCGACATCTTTTAAGCACGTTTCCCCCGCGGGCGCGGCTATCGGACTGCCCCTTACCGAAACGTTGGCGAAGATATACTGGGTCGACGACCTCGGCGAGCTTTCTCCGCTTGCCTGCGCATATGCGAGAGCGCGCGGCGCGGACAGAATGTCCTCCTACGGCGACTTTATCGCGCTGTCCGATGTCTGCGACGCTTCCACCGCAAGGATAATCCAGCGCGAGGTTTCCGACGGCGTTATCGCCCCGGGCTATGACGACGATGCGCTCGAGATACTCAAATCCAAGCGCAAGGGTACATATAACATCATCAAGATCGACCCGAACTACGTTCCCGCGCCCATTGAGCGCAAGCAGGTGTTCGGAATAACGTTCGAGCAGGGGAGAAACGAGCTTGTGATCAACGACGAGCTGTTCGCAGACCGCCCCACAAAGAACAAAAATATCCCCGAGAGCGCAAAGCACGATCTCGCAATTGCGCTCATCACGCTGAAATACACCCAGTCCAACTCCGTAGCGTATGCCTGCGGCGGACAGGCTATCGGTATCGGCGCGGGTCAGCAGTCGAGAATACACTGCACGCGCCTTGCGGGTCAGAAGGCTGACAACTGGTATCTGCGCCAGTCGCCGAAGGTAATGGGGCTTCAGTTCGTTGACGATATCCGCCGCGCCGACCGCGACAACACAATCGACCTTTACATCGGAGAGGATTACATGGACGTGCTTGCCGAGGGCGAGTGGCAGAAGTTCTTCAAGGTAAAGCCCGAGGTTTTCACCCGCGAGGAAAAGCGCGCATGGCTCGACACGATGAAGGGCGTTTCGCTCGGCTCGGACGCATTCTTCCCGTTCGGCGACAACATCGAAAGAGCGCATAAGAGCGGCGTTGAATTCATCGCGCAGCCGGGCGGCTCTATCCGCGACGACAATGTTATCGAAACCTGCGACAAATACAACATCGCGATGGCGTTCACAAAGATCCGCCTGTTCCACCATTAATAGAAAACGCACCCGTCAGATGATGGGTGCGTTCAGCTTGTCGAAAAAGTGTATTTTGCCCGCGAAGCGGGCATTTAAATCCGTTTTTTGCCCCAGCTCTGCCGGGGCAAAAAACACTTCTATCCGCACAACTGTGCGAACTGGCGGCAAAGCCGC
>CAMEPN010000089.1 GCA_945931735.1 uncultured Clostridia bacterium | reverse complement strand
CGGCTGCAACAACTTCTGCACCTACTGCATCGTGCCGTATGTGCGCGGCAGGGAGCGCTCCCGCGCGTTTGAGGACGTTGTCGCAGAGGCAAGGCAGGCGGTTGAGAACGGCGCAAAGGAGCTGCTTCTGCTCGGGCAGAACGTCAACTCCTACGGAAAGGAGCAGGGGACAAGCTTTGCGGAGCTGCTCCGCGCGATAAACGCTATCGACGGCGAGTTCAGGATATGCTATATGTCAAGCCACCCTAAGGACGCCACGCCCGAGCTTATCGACGCCATTGCCGAGTGCGAAAAGGTTACGCGGCATTTCCACCTTCCCGTTCAGTCGGGGAGCAGCAGGATACTCAAGCTCATGAACAGGCATTACACCCGCGAGGATTATCTGGAACTTGTTCGGTATGTAAGAAAGCGCGTTCCCGACGCGGCGCTGACCTCCGACATAATCGTCGGGTTCCCCGGGGAAACCTACGAGGACTTCCAAGAAACGCTCTCGCTTATCCGCGAGGTGAAATTCGACTCGCTGTACACCTTTATTTACAGCCCGAGAAAGGGTAGAAAGGCGGCGGAAATGCCCGACCCCGTTTCTGCGGAGGAAAAGGGAAAATGGTTCCGCGAGCTGCTCGAGGTGCAGCAGGAGAGCGGCTGCGCGGCATATGAGGGCTATGTCGGGAAAGCAATGCGCGTGCTCTGTGAGGGGCCGGGGCGCACCCGCGACGGCTGCCTTACGGGAAAGACGCAGCAGAATGTTATTGTTGATTTTGACGGCGACCGCTCGCTTATCGGCAGCTTCGTCGACGTTGAGATAACCGGCGCGCTCAACTGGGCGCTGCTCGGAAAAATTGTTAATAAATAAGGAGAAAATATCATGACAGTTATCGAATGTGCAAGACAGCTCGGAAAGGCAGTACAGGCGGACGAAAGATATATCGAGTATGTAAACGCAAAGAACGCCAACGACGCCGACGAGGAGCTTCAGGAACTTATCGGACAGTTCAACCTCACAAGGCAGAACCTCGCCATGGAGCAGGGCAAGCCCGAGGAGGAGCAGGACGGCGCGAAGATAAAGGAGCTGACCGCGAAAATGCACTCGGAATACAACGCGGTAATGACCAACGAAAACATGGCGAATTTCACCATGGCAAAAGCAGGTATGGACAAGCTTATGAGCGAGATAAACACCATTCTGACCTACTGCGTCGAGGGAATGGATCCCGAAACCTGCCCGAGCGAGGTGCCCACGAGCAGCTGCTCAGGCTCCTGCGCGACCTGCGGCGGCTGCCACTGATACTGCATAAAATGTTCTGAAACGGAGTGTGAAAATGGCTCAGGAAACGGAAAAGATCTCCCCGATGCTGAAACAGTATCTCGATATCAAGGAAAAATACAGCGACTATATCCTGTTTTTCCGTCTGGGAGATTTTTACGAGATGTTTTTTGAGGACGCTGTCACGGTGTCGCGCGAGCTGGAGCTTGCGCTGACATCGCGGGCGGGGTCGCCGATGTGCGGCGTGCCCTACCACAGCAGCGAGGTGTACATAAAAAGGCTCATCGACAAGGGCTTCAAGGTCGCGATATGCGAGCAGCTCACCGACCCCGCTCTTTCAAAGGGGCTTGTCGAGCGCGACGTTATCCGCCTTGTGACGGCGGGGACAGTCATAGAAGCCAGTATGCTCAACGAGGACAGCAACAACTATATCACCTGCATTTATTCCGAGGGGGAAAGCGCTGCGCTTGCGTTTGCCGATCTTTCCACGGGCGAGGTGCACGTTTTTGAGAAAAGCGGAAAGAACCGCGAGCAGGAGATTATTTCCGAGCTTTCGAGGTTCGCGCCGGTCGAGCTGCTGATAAACAAGGGCTTCCTTGACCTTAAGGAGGTGCATGAGTTCGTCCGCGACAGGCTCAAGCGCTGCTCCTGCGAAATGCTGGACGACGAGATGTTCTCCAACGCCGACCTGTCCGCTATCACCGCTCAGTTTGAAACCGGAAGCACCGCGGACAGCCTCGGGATAGCTTCCATGCCTATGGCGCAGAAAGCGCTGTGCGCGATGTTCCGTTATTTCGGGGAAACTCAGAAAGCGACCGTAAAGCGCTTTGTAGGTCTGAAAATTCACTCCGACGGCGAGTTCATGGGGCTAAATCTCACGACAAGGCGCAATCTCGAGCTTACCGAAACCATGCGCACAAAGGAAAAGCGCGGATCGCTGCTGTGGGTATTGGACAAGACGGTGACGTCCATGGGGCGGCGCCGCCTGAGAAGCTGGGTGGAGCAGCCGCTGATAAACCCGACGGCTATCCTCCGCAGGCTGGACGCGGTCGAGGAGCTGACCAAAAACACCGCCGTTCTCGGCGATATCTGCGAGGCGTTAAAGGGTATCTATGACCTCGAGCGCCTTATGACGCGCGTTATGTACAAGTCGGCAAACCCGCGCGATATCTATTCCCTCGGGCAGACCTGCGCAAAGCTCCCTGAGCTGAAAAGGCGGCTTTCCGTGCTTGATTCGCGGCTCATGACCGAGCTTAACGGGAAGATAAGCGAGCTTGAGGACGTAGCTTCGCTGGTCGAAAACGCGATAACCGACGACCCGCCGCTTGTTATGAAGGACGGCGGGGTCATCAAGGACGGCTTCAACGACGAGATAGACAGGCTGCGCTCGATAGCGGGCGGCGGCAAGGAGATACTCGCGGAGATCGAGGAGCGCGAAAAGAACGCCACGGGTATCCGCACGCTTAAGGTCGGGTACAACCGCGTTTTCGGCTATTATATCGAGGTGTCGAACAGCTTCAAGTCGCAGGTGCCGCCGCATTATCACCGCAAGCAGACGCTGACGAACGGCGAGCGCTATATCACCGACGAGCTGAAAAAGGTCGAGGGCGAGATACTCGGCGCGAACGACAAGATACTCGCACTGGAGCAGGCGGTGTTCGCGGAGGTGCGGGATTTCATCGCGACGAAGCTGGAGGAGATACAGACCACCGCGCAGGCGGTATCCGAAACGGACGCGCTGTGTTCGTTCGCTCAGGTGTCGCTTGAAAACGGGTATGTTAAGCCCGAAATAACGCTCGAAAGCGTTATCGACATCAAGGACGGACGACACCCCGTTATCGAGAAGATACTCGGCGACAGACCATTCACCCCTAACGACGCGCGGCTCGACCTGCGCGAAAACCGCCTTATCATCATAACGGGGCCGAATATGTCGGGTAAATCGACGTTCATGCGGCAGACGGCGCTTATCGTTCTTATGGCGCAGATAGGCTGCTTTGTGCCCGCGCGGTACGCGAAGATAGGCGTTGTGGACAAGATTTTCACTCGCGTCGGCGCGTCGGACGACCTCACCGCGGGGCAGTCGACGTTCATGGTGGAGATGAACGAGGTCGCGGAGATACTCAAGAACGCAACATCAAAGAGCCTTGTAATACTTGACGAGATAGGGCGCGGCACGTCCACTTTCGACGGGATATCCATAGCGAGAGCAGTCGCTGAATATATCAGCGGAAAGCAGATAGGCTGCAAAACGCTTTTTGCGACGCATTACCACGAGCTTATCGTCATGGAAAAGGAAACCGAGGGCGTTCGCAATTACAGCGTCGCGGTGTCAAAGCGCGGCGATGATATAAAATTCCTCCATAAAATAGTCGAGGGCGGAACGGACGACAGCTACGGCATCGAGGTCGCCAAGCTCGCGGGACTGCCGCAGAAGGTCATTAACCGCGCGAAAGAGGAATTAAAGGAGCTTGAGATCAGCGGCAAGGTTCGCCTTGCGGAGGTAATAGAAAAGAGCGCGGACAGCCAGTTCAGCTTTACAGCGGTGAACGAGCAGAACGCCATTGCAAAGCTCCGCGCCGCAGATATAAACAGCATGAGCCCGATGGACGCGCTGCTGTTCGTGAGGGATCTCAAGGAGTCACTGCAATAACGGGTAGAACGGGAGAGAAAATGCCAAGGATAAATCTGCTCGAAAAGAGCGTGTACGAGCTTATCGCGGCGGGCGAGGTTATAGAGCGCCCGTCCTCGGTGATAAAGGAGCTTGCCGAAAATTCAATAGACGCGGGCGCGCGGACGATAACCGTTGAGATAAAGCGCGGCGGAATTTCCTATATGCGCGTCAGCGACGACGGCTGCGGCATGGCGTATGAGGACATTCCGACGGCATTTCTGCGCCACGCGACGAGCAAGGTGCAGTACGCCGACGACCTCGAAAACATAAATACGCTCGGGTTCAGGGGCGAGGCGCTCGCGTCGGTCTGCGCGGTCGGCAGGGTGGAGTGCGTCAGCAAGCGCTCCGAGGATAAGCTCGGGACTTCCTATCGAATAGAGGGCGGAGAGCCTGTCGAGTATGAAAGGACAGGCTGCTCGGACGGGACGACGATAATCATTCGCGACCTGTTCTACAACACGCCTGCGCGGCTGAAATTCCTTAAAAAAGACGTTACCGAGGGGAATTACTGTGCGGCGGTCATTGAAAAGCTTGCGCTGTCGCACCCGCAGATATCCTTCAGATTTATCCGCGACGGACGTCAGACTATGATGACGGGCGGCGACGGCGAATATTACAGCGCGGTCTACTCCGTTTTCGGAAAGCAGTTCGCCGCGGGGCTTATCCCCGTCGACGGGATATACCGCGACATCGGCGTTACGGGCTTTGTTTCAAGCCCGCTGTTTACTCGCGCGAACCGTTCCATGCAGAACTTTTTTGTCAACGGCAGGAGCGTTAAAAGCCCGCTTTGCTGCGCGGCGCTTGAGGAGGCGTTCAGAAACGAGATAATGGTCGGGAAATTCCCCGCCTGCGTTCTGTGCATAAACCTCGACCCGTCCATGCTGGACGCGAATATTTCCCCGACAAAGACGGAGGTTCGGTTTTCAAACGAAAAGGCAGTGTTCGACGCGATATATTTCGCGGTCAAAAACGGGCTTCTCGGCTACGACGAGAGCCGAGAGATACAGCTCCCCAACGCAGTTGTTCCCGACGAAAAAAAAGAGCAGACGCTGACCATGGCGATACCCTCGGGCAGCGGAAATGTGACGTATCAGACCAAGACCGCCGAACCGCCAAAATTCACGCTCCGACAGGAAACGCCGTTCCGAATGAACGTAAGTCAGCCTGCCGCAGAGCAGACGGTCATGCCGGAGGTGCTGCCGCCGCTGCTCCGTCCCGAGCCGGTCAAGGAAACGCCGCTAGAGGAGCTTCCCGGGTTCGCGTTTTTGTCGCAGAAGTCGTTTGAAAAGCGGCCTGCGCAGCCTGTCCCCGAAAAAACGGAAGAGCCTGCCGCCGAAGCCGCAGAGCCTGCTCCCGAAATAAAATCGGGGGTCAATATATTCGGAGAAAATGCGGAGAACGCTCCCGCCGAACAAACGGAAGCTGCGCTTGAAGTGGAGAATGTACCCGACCAAGCGGAGCGGCAGCGCGAAAATGTCCGCGTAGTCGGCGAGCTTTTCAAGACGTACATCGTCTGCGAGAGCGGCGAGGGAATGATACTTATTGACAAGCACGCAGCGCATGAGCGGATAAATTTTGAAAACCTGCGGCGCGGCGTGAACAGCCACGGACAGCTCCTGCTCGAGCCGAGGGAGGTCTACCTTTCCCCCGAGGAATACGACGCGGTGAGCGCGTTTAAGGACAAGCTTGCGAGCGTTGGGCTGCTGCTGGAGTTTTCCGACAGCGGAAAGGTGTCCGTCACGGGAATGCCGCAATATATGGACACGGTCGACCCTGCGGAGCTGCTCGAGAGCATCGCGCAGATGCTGGCGCAGAGCAATGACAACGCGGCAGGCGAGCTGTTCGACGACGTGCTTCATATGATGGCGTGCAAGGCGAGCATTCGCGCGAACGAGGATCAGGATATTTCGGAGCTTGCGTACCTTGCGGACAGGGTGATTAACGACCGCTCGATACGCTATTGCCCGCACGGCAGACCCGTAATGACGCAGATATCAAAGCGGCAGATAGAAAAATATTTCAGCAGGATAGTCTGATGACAGGCTGTCGGACGGAGGCGGAATGGACAATATAATTGTTGTATGCGGCCCGACCGCTTCGGGCAAGACCGCGCTCGCGGTGGAGCTTGCGAAGATTTACGGCGGCGAGGTCATTTCTGCGGATTCCATGCAGATATACACCGATATGGACATAGCCTCCGCAAAGGCAACTCCCGAGGAGCAGCAGGGGATACCTCACCATCTTCTCGGGTTCCTCGACCCGTCGGAGAGTTTTTCCGTCGCGGATTATGTCAAGCTTTGCAACAAGGCGGCTCACGATATCCTTTCGCGGGGAAAAACGCCGATATTATGCGGAGGGACGGGGCTATATATCTCCTCGTTCGTCGATAATCTCACCTTCGACGACAGTCAAACAGACTATGCGTTCCGCGAGGAAATGAGAAAATTTGCCGACGAAAACGGCAATGCCGCGCTGCTGGAAAAGCTGCGCGAAATTGACCCCGAAACCGCCGCGGAGCTTCACGAAAACAATGTCGGCAGGGTCATACGCGCGCTCGAGGTTTACAAAACGACGGGACACACTATTTCCGAGGCAAAGCGTATGTCAAGGCAGTC
The DNA here is from genome assembly GCA_945931735.1 of uncultured Clostridia bacterium. Lineage (GTDB taxonomy): Bacteria > Bacillota > Clostridia > Oscillospirales > Ruminococcaceae > CAG-115. Next base: position 496 of record CAMEPN010000089.1, on the reverse strand, counting down.
GCCGTCGCCGTACAGATTTATCATGCTTACGATAGACTACGCGGACAGGAGTGTGCTTCACGAGCGGATAAACAGGCGGGTCGACCTGATGATGAAGGCAGGGCTTCCGGACGAGGCGCGCCGCTGCTTCGAGCAGCCCGACCGCCCGACCGCCGCACAGGCGATAGGCTGCAAGGAACTGTACCCGTATTTCCGCGGCGAGAAAACGCTGGAGGAGTGCGTCGAGGAACTGAAGCTGAGAACGCGGCAGTATGCGAAGCGGCAGATGACATGGTTCCGCCGCGACAGCCGAATAAGGCATATTATCGCGGAGGACGGCGACGGGCTGACAGAGCTTGTCGCAAAGGCGCGCGAAATTATCGACGCGGAGCTTAATAGCACAATATAATCACAAATAATGGTAAATATGTAAAAAGGCTGCCTAAAGGCGGCTTTTTTAATGCGTTTTTTTGAAGGTTTTTTTGAAAAATCCTAAGAAAGTTATAGCATTTTTGAG
>CAMEPN010000088.1 GCA_945931735.1 uncultured Clostridia bacterium | reverse complement strand
GCTTGATCTTAACGCCGCTCACAGTGCATGACCTCTCAGCCTGTCGAGAGCGGCTTTCTTGTCCTGCTCCCACATTAATGTTTCTCCGATAAGGACGGCGTTCACGCCGCCGCAGCGCAGGTTTTCGATATCCTCGGGAGTCTTTATGCCGCTTTCGGATACGAATATTTTTTCGGGCGGGACGAGCTTTCTGAGCCGCGGGGAGTTGTTGATGTCGACGGTGAATGTCCGCAGGTCGCGGTTATTTACGCCGATTATCTCCGCGCCGCTGTCCAGCGCCATTCTTACCTCGTCCTCGTCGTGCGCTTCTACCAGCGCCGAAAGCCCGAGCGAGTGCGCTATCTCAAGGTATTCCTTAAGCTGCGCGGGGGTGAGTATCGCGCAGATGAGCAGCACCGCCGCCGCGCCGAGCGTTTTCGCTTCGTATATCATGTACTCGCTTACGGTGAAGTCCTTGCGGAGTACGGGGATATTTACCGCCGCCGAAATTTCGCGGAGGTAATTATTGCTCCCCTTGAACCAGTACGGCTCGGTAAGGCAGGATATCGCCGCCGCGCCCGCCGCTTCGTAATCCTTCGCGATAGCGAGATAGGGAAAATCCTCAGCGATAACGCCCTTTGACGGGGACGCCTTTTTTGCCTCGCAGATGAAGCTCAGCTCACTGCCAGAAAGCGCCTTTTTGAACGGAAAGCCCGTATTGCTGTCCATGCGCTCCGCAGCCGCTTTCATTTCCGAAAGCGTGACCTCGGCTTCCTGTTCCTTAATGCGCTGCTTTGTTTTTTCGGCTATTTCGTCAAGGATCATTTATCCACCTCGTTGGACAGCTTTATGTATCTCTCAAGGGTGTTCAGCGCCGCGCCGCTGTCGATAAGCTCCGCCGCGCGCTTTACGCCCTCCTCCATGGATATGCCGAGGCTCAGATGAAGCGCCGCGCCCGCGTTAAGGAGCACCGCATTTCTGCCCGCGCCCTTTGCGCCGCCGAGTATTTCCCGCGCGAGCCTTGCGTTCACAGCGGGGTCGCCGCCCTTAAGCTCGGATTTGTCGAAGCGCTCCATTCCGAATTGCTCGGGCGTTATGGTGTACTTCTTAAATTCTCCGTCGGCATATTCAACGACGGAGGTAGGCGCGCCGACGGATATTTCGTCCAGTCCGTCCTGCCCGTAAACCGCCATTCCGCGCTTTACGCCGAGCTTTACGAGCACGCGCAGCATCGGCTCCGCAAGCTCCTCCTTATACACGCCGAGGAGCTGTACGTCCGCATGGGCGGGGTTAGTGAGCGGCCCGAGGAGGTTGAACACAGTGGGTATTCCGATCTCCTTTCTTACGGGACCGACGTATTTCATCGCGCTGTGATATCTCTGCGCGAACATGAAGCATATTCCTACCTCGTCGAGCAGCCTTGCACAGCCCTCGGGGCTTACGGAGATGTTCACTCCGAGCGCTTCGAGACAGTCCGCCGTGCCGCATTTCGAGGAAGCAGCGCGGTTTCCGTGCTTGGCGATTTTAACGCCGCCTGCCGCGCAGATTATTCCCGAAGCAGTGGAAACATTTATCGACTGCGCGCCGTCGCCGCCTGTGCCGACAATCTCGGTCACGCTTTCGTTATAGCTTACTCTCTCGGCGCAGTCGCGCATTACATAAGCGCTGGCGGTTATTTCGTCGACAGTTTCTCCCTTGATATGCAGGGCGGTGAGGTATGCGGCGGTCTGCGCGGGGGTTGTCGCGCCGGTCATTATTTCGCGGGTGACTTCCGCAGCCTCGTCATAGGAGAGGTCGGAGCCGTTTGTTATTATGGTTATCGCTCCCTTGATCATGCTGTTATGCCTTCGTCTTAAGGAAATTCTCGGCAATCTGCCTGCCGTGCTGTGTGAGTATGCTTTCGGGGTGGAACTGTACCCCGTAAATCGGATAGTCCCTGTGCTCGACCGCCATTATTTCGCCGTCGTCCGTCCGCGCCGTTATTTTAAGGCATTCGGGGAAATCCTTCTCGCTCGCGGCGAGGGAATGATAACGCGCGACCTCGCAGGTGTCGTCCATGCCCTTAAACAGCGCCGACAATGTGTCAAGCTTGGTTACGGATTTCTTTCCGTGCATGAGCCGCTTTGCATAGGTGACTTCTGCGCCGAACGCTTCGCATATCGCCTGATGCCCCAGACAAACGCCGAGGACGGGTATCTTTCCCGCGGCAGCCTTTATCACGTCCTCGCACACGCCCGCGTCGGCAGGTCTGCCGGGGCCGGGGCTTACGATTATATGCGAGGGGGAGAGAGCGAGTATTTCATCGACGGTCATTTCGTCGTTTCTTATAACCTTTATATCGGGGTCAATGCCGCCGATAAGCTGAAAAAGGTTGTAGGAAAAGCTGTCGTAGTTGTCTATCAGAAGTATCATAATTCGTCCTCCTGTGAGATCGTCAGCGCGTTGACGACCGCCTTTGCTTTGTTTATGCATTCGTTGTATTCGTTCTCGGGAACGCTGTCCGCGACTATTCCCGCGCCGGAGCGGACGAAGATCCTGCCGTTCTTCTTGAACGCAAGGCGTATCGCTATGCAGGTGTCGAGGTTGCCCCTGAAATCAATGTATCCTATTGCGCCGCCGTAAATTCCGCGCTTGTTGTTTTCAAGCTCGTTTATTATCTCGCAGGCTCTTATTTTCGGCGCGCCCGAGAGCGTGCCTGCGGGGAGAACGGCGTCCACCGCGTCTAGTGCGTTCTTGTTGTCAAGTATCTCGCCGCGCACCGTCGAGCCGATATGCATGACGTGGGAATAGCGCTCGATCGACATATATTTCTCGACCTCTACCGAGCCAAACTTCGATATTTTTCCGAGGTCGTTCCGCCCGAGGTCGACCAGCATATTGTGCTCGGAAAGCTCCTTTTCGTCGGCGAGAAGCTCCCGCTCGAGCGCCTTGTCCAGCTCGTCTGTCGCGCCGCGCGGTCTTGTTCCCGCGAGAGGGAAGGTGTGGAGCACGCCGTTTTCGAGCTTAACGAGCGTTTCGGGGGAAGCGCCCGCGACCTCCATGTCGTCGCTCGAGAAGAAGAACATATACGGCGACGGGTTAGTCGCTCTCAATACGCGGTACGCGTCGAGCAGGCTGCCCTCGAAATCCGCGTCGAGGCGGTTTGAGAGCACGACTTGGAAGATATCGCCCTCGTAGATGTAATGCTTGGCTTTTTCGACCATGCTGCAATACTGCTCCTTGTTGAACAGCGGTCTGAAATCGCTTTTAAGGCGGGCTTTTTTCTCCTCGGCGGGAGTTCCTCGGCGGATAAGCTCCGCCATTTCGGCAAGCTGCTTTTCCGCTTTGGGATATTCCTCGTCGATATTGTCGGCGTTAATGTTGGTGACGAGGACGATCTTCTGATGGATATTATCGAACGCAATGACCTGCTTGAAAAGCATGAGGTCGACGTCCTTGAAATGCTCCTCGTCCTTTGCGTCGAGCTTAAGGCACGGCTCGCTGTATTTGATGTAGTCGTAGCTGAAATAGCCGACCAGTCCGCCCGTAAAGCTCGGGAAGCCCTCAAGTTTGGGCGAGCGGTAGCGGCTCATCAGCTCGCGGATATATTCGGCGGGGTGGGCGGTTTCGCGGGTTTCCGTTTCGCCCGTAGCGACGTTTTTTATCGTCATTGTCCCGTCAAGGCAGGTTATCTCAAGCTCGGGGTTATAGCCGAGGAATGTGTATCTGCCCCATTTCTCCTGATTTTCGACGCTTTCGAGGATATAGCAGTGTCTGCTTACGTTTTTGAGTATCCTGAGCACCTCGATAGGGGTCTTTATGTCTGACAGTATCTCGCGGCAGACGGGGATAAGGCTGTATCCCGTCAGCGCCTTTGCTTCTTCGATGGTTGGTCTGAGCATTGTTTTTCTCCTTTCGGTTTGTCCTAAAAACAAAAAATCCGCCCTTATTCAGAACATTTCTGTTCTGTTAAGGACGGAGTATAAATTCTACACCGTGGTGCCACCTTAATTCGCGGCATAGCCGCGCTCTCGTCGGATACTAACATATCCCTGCAATTAACGCTCGCTGCACGTCGCGGAATACTCGGACAAAGCCTTTGACCGCGCCCTCGGTGGGCCATTTAATGAACTGCGTTCCGCGGTACTCTCAGCAACGACCGCTCTCTGTGGGTGCACAAACATTTTTATCTCCACTTCAATGGTTTAAAAGGGCATATTCAATTTGTTACATACATATTAGCACATTTTTCCCCGCTTGTCAAGGGCTTTTCTGCAATTTGGGAATTTTTTTCTTTCAGACGCTCGACTGACGGCTGTTGATAAGCTCGGCGTAGAAGCCGTTGTTTTTCATCAGCTCGTCGTGAGTGCCCTGCTCGACAATGTGACCGGATTTCATTACGAGAATGCAGTCCGCCTCGCGTATCGTTGAAAGCCTGTGCGCGACGACGAAGCTCGTCCTGCCTTTCATCATGCGGTCGAACGCGCTCTGAATGCGCATTTCCGTTCGGGTATCTATCGAGGAGGTCGCCTCGTCGAGGATAAGCATCGGCGGGAGCGAGAGCATGACGCGCGCGATGCTGAGGAGCTGGCGCTGTCCCTGCGAGAGGTCGCCGTCGTTGGTTATAACTGTGTCATAGCCCTGCGGCAGGCGCTTTATGAAGCTGTGGGCGTGAGCAGCCTTTGCAGCTTCGATAACCTCGTCGAGCGTTGCGTCGGGCTTTCCGTAGGAGATGTTCTCGCGGACTGTCCCCTTAAACACCCATGTTTCCTGCAAAACAATGCCGAAATTGGAGCGCAGGCTGTTTCGTGTAAGGGAGTTTATCGGCTCGCCGCTCACGCGAATTTCACCCCCGACAACGTCGTAGAATCGCATGAGCAGGTTTATGAGCGTGGTTTTTCCGCAGCCCGTCGGGCCGACTATCGCGATATGCTGACCGCTCTTTACGGAGAGGTCGAGGTTTTCGATAAGCGGCTTTTCGGGGACGTAGGAGAAGCTTACGTTGTCCAGCTCGACCCTGCCGTCACAGCGCTTGAGCACCTTTGCGTTTTCGTCGGAGGACTCGGGCTGCTCATCTATCATCGCGAAAATTCTCGACGCGGAAGCAAGCGCGTTCTGAAGCTCGGTAATTACTCCCGAAATTTCGTTGAACGGCTTGGTGTACTGGTTAGCGTACTGCAAAAAGCAGGAGAGGTCGCCGACGGTGAAACCGCCCGCCGCTGCTTTTGCGGCGCTTAGCGCTCCGAAAACGCCTACTCCCGCGTAAACGAGGGAGTTTACGAAGCGGGTGCTGGGGTTGGTGAGGGCGGAGTAGAACTGCGCGCGTCTGCCGCAGACGTTGAGCCGCTCGTTTATCTCGCCGAACTCCTCCTCGGCTTTCCTTTCGTAGCCGAACGCTTTTACAAGGCGCTGACCGCCGATATGCTCGTCGATGTAGCCGGTAAGCTCGCCCTTGATTTTGGACTGCTCCCTGAATTTATTGAAGCAGAGCTTGGATATCACGGCGGCAACGGCAAACGAAAGCGGCGTTATGCAGACGACGACAAGGGTTATCTGCCAGTTGAGCGAGAACATGAAGCAGAGCGTTCCTATTATGGTGACAATTCCCGTAAAGAACTGCTGGAAGCCCTGCAAAAGGCCGTCGGACACCGCGTCGACGTCGTTTACTACGCGGCTGATAATGTCGCCGTGGGCGTTGACGTCGATATAGGACAGCGGGAGCTTTTGCAGATGGGCGAACGCGTCGGTGCGGAGGGATTTTACGGTGGTGTGGGTTATTTTGTTGGTCGCGAAATACATCAGCCATTGTAACAGCGCGACTGCGGGTATCATCAGCGCGATAGTTATGAGTATGGGGTACATTGCCCTAAAATCAACGCCGTCGCCCGAGATACAGTCGACCGCCCTGCCTATGAGCACGGTGGTATAAAGCGACAGCAGCACGCTTCCCGCCGCGCAGATTATCGAAAGCACAACAAGCCCCATCTGCGGCTTTACATAGCGGAGAATACGGAGGAGCGAGCCTTTTTTGTTCGTTTTGTTTTTCATGCAAGACCCTCCGTTTCCTGTTCGAGCAGCTCCTGTTCGGTGTACTGCGTAAGGCATATCTCATGGTATACGGGGCAGCTTTTCAGCAGCTCGGCGTGGGTGCCTATCCCGACCGCCTTCCCGTCGTCGAGGACGATTATCTTGTCGGCGCGGCGTATTGAATTTGCGCGCTGGGACACTATCACGGTGGTCATTCCGTCAAGCTCCTTTATCGCGGCGCGGAGCTTCGCGTCGGTGGCGTAGTCGAGCGCGCTGGAGCTGTCGTCGAGTATCAGTATCTCGGGCGAGCCTGCTATCGCACGGGCAATGGCAAGGCGCTGCTTCTGACCGCCGGAGAGGTTCTTTCCTCCCTGTAAAATACGGCTGTCCAGCCCTCCGTCGAGCTTGTCGGTGAACTCCTTAGCCTGCGCGGTCGCAAGGGCGCGCTGTATTTGTTCGTCGGAGATGTTCTCTCTGCCCATGGTCATGTTTTCGCGGAGCGTGCCGCTGAGCAGCTCGGTTTTCTGCGGGACTATCCCTATTGTGCTGCGGAGCTGGCTGTCGGTGAAGTCGCGGACGTTTGCGCCGTTCACCTTTACCGTGCCGCTGTCGCAGTCGTAGAAGCGGCAAAGCAGGTTCACGAGGGTGGATTTTCCCGAGCCGGTGCCGCCGATTATCCCGAGCGTTTCGCCCCTGTTCAGCGTGAACGAGATGTCCTCGAGGGACTTCTCGCCGCCGGCGTAGGAGAAGCTTACGCGGTCAAACTCTATCGCAGGCGCGTTCGGGTCGGTTTCTGCGGGCTTGTCCGCGCCGACAACGGAGGGCTTGGTGTCGAATATCTCGTTAATTCTCGAAGCGGAAGCCGCCGCCTTGGTGAATATGGTGACAAGGTTCGCGACAACAACGAGCGCAAGGGAAATCTGGGTCATATAATTGACGAGCGCGATGACCTTGCCCTGCGTAAGCCCGTCTATCCCCGCGTCTACCGAGAAGCCGCCGAGCCACACGATAAGCAGGTACGCAATGTTGACGACAATAAAAATCGCGGGATTGAGCAGCGCGTTTATTCTGCCCGCTTTTACCGCGAGCCTGCGGTAATTCTCGGCGGTGTCCTCGAAGCG
>CAMEPN010000087.1 GCA_945931735.1 uncultured Clostridia bacterium | reverse complement strand
AAATACCGATTTAAGGAACAGGATAATTCCGAACGGAACGATGCACACCGAAACGGTGGAAATTATCTTGTTTATCGCCTTCATCATTTCGGAGGAATGCTTCTTGACATATTTCGCGCCGCTCGTTATTTTGTTGGAATAGCTCTCTGCGCCGACGCGGACAGCCTGCGCCTTTACCGTGCCCGATGTCACGAAGCTCCCCGAGAGCAGCTCGTCACCCTTTTTCTTCCTTATCGGGTCGCATTCGCCGGTGATAAGGCTCTCGTCGACCTCGCATTCGCCCTCGAGCACCAGCCCGTCGGCGCATATCTGCTGACCCGATGACAGCAGCATTATGTCGTCGAGAACAATCTCGGAAACGGGTTTTTCCGTTTCCTTTCCTCCGCGGAGCAGGCGAGCTTTCGGCGCAGAGATGAGCGACAGCCTGTCGATAACGCGCTTGGAGCGGATCTCCTGTATTATTCCTATCGCGGTGTTGCAGAGCACAACTCCCATGAACAGCATATTTCGGTAGCTGCCCACCATGACGATAAGCGCCGCGAGGATAACGTTTATAAGGTTGAACAGAGTGAAGATGTTGCTGCGAAGTATCTGCCCCACGCTTTTTGTTTTTATGTCAAAGCTGCCGTTGCTTTTCCCGCTTCGGGCGCGCTCTTCGGCTTCGGCTTCGGTCAGCCCCGTGTTGATATCCGTGGTGTTCATATTCCCTCCGAATGATTTAGTGATATAATATAAGTATAGGTCGTTTTGTTCACGGTGTCAAGCACTCTTGGTGAATTTTAGGTGAAAAATCGCCTTGCCCTCTTGAAAATCAACCACAATTGTGGTAGAATTGATTTACAAGGTAAATTTCATTTATGTGACTTCACAAAAAGAAAGGATCTGATGAAGAAATGAAAAAACTGTTCAAAAGAGCGAAAACAGGCGGAATTATCCTTTCCGTCCTTATTATATTGCTAGGGTTATTGCTGGTCGTATTTCCGACAGGCTCGATAGAGTTCGTTACCACGATAATCGGCATAGGAATGCTGGTTTGGGGCATAGGCAAGCTTATCGGCTTTTTTGCCGGCCGCGATATTATCGCCGTAAGGTTCGACCTTGCGGGAGGGCTTATGCTGACGCTGCTCGGTACGGTTATACTGTTCAACCCTGCGGGAATGGCGGGATTTATACTTTCGATAACGGGTATAGCTATTCTTGTCGACAGCATTTTTAAAATACAGTCTGCGCTCGCCGCAAAGCGCGCGGGTATGCCGCGGTGGCAGGTGGTGCTTATCCCCGCAATCATTGCCTGCGTAGGCGGCGTTCTTATCGTGTTCAACCCGTTCGGAGCGGCAAGGCTGCTTGTCCGCGTTATCGGTGTTTCCGTTATTGTTTCCGGAATTACTAATCTTATCTCTGCGATATGCATAACAGAAGGTCCGCCCTCCGAAATAGATATCGAGGCTGAAGTCAGAGATCCCTTTAACGACAGGCTTGACAGCAGAAAGTAACTTTGTGGGAATTATTGCGCTTGACAGATCTCGTCAGAGTATGCTATACTTAATATAGTTTTATTATCGCCGCGCATATCCTGCCTTGTGCGCGGCGTTTTTTAGGCAAATGTCCGGAGCGCAGCAGGAAAGCGCGCCGGACGGCAAAACGACAGGAGGTACACACCTATGAATGATATTGTAAAAAATTACGCCGAATCAAAAAAATTACTCTGTATCGACCATGACAGGATATCCGACGACCTCTACAAACAGTACGGCGTCAACCGCGGACTGCGCGACGTAAACGGAAAGGGCGTCCTTACCGGTCTGACCACTATATCCAAAATGGTTTCCTTCAAAAATGTGGACGGAGTGCAGACCCCCTGCGACGGAGAGCTTTGGTACCGCGGGTATAATATTCAGGAGCTTGTCGCAATGTGCGGGGAGAACGGCTTCGGCTTCGAGAGGACGGCTTATCTGCTTATTTTCGGAGAAATGCCGACCGAGGCGGAGGCGCAGGAGTTCCGCAAGATACTCGGCGAATGCCGCTGCCTGCCGACGAATTTTACCCGCGACGTCATTATGAAAGCCCCCAGCAAGGATATAATGAACTCCATGACGAGAAGTATACTCACCCTTGCCTCCTACGACAGCACCGCGCTTTCGGGCGAGCTTTCCGACAGCCTTTATCAGTGCATAAATCTCATCGCGGTATTCCCCATGCTCGCCGCGTATGCTTACCATGCGTATAACCATTACGAGAACGACGACAGTATGTATATCCACCGCCCCGACCCCGAGCTTTCGACGGCGGAAAACCTGCTTCTCATGCTGCGCCCCGATAAGAAATACACCGCGCTCGAGGCAAAGGTGCTTGACGTTGCGCTCATGCTTCATATGGAGCACGGCGGCGGTAACAACTCCACGTTCACGACCCGCGTAGTTACATCGTCCGGCTCGGACACCTATTCCACGATTGCGGCGGCAATGTCCTCGCTCAAAGGTCCGAAGCACGGCGGCGCGAATATCAAGGTCATGGAAATGATGAAGAATATCCGCGAGAACGTCAGCGACACAAAGGACAAGGAGGCAGTAAAGGATTACCTTGTCAAGATACTTAAGGGCGAAGCGTTCGACGGAAAGGGACTTATCTACGGCATGGGTCACGCAGTATATTCGCTGTCCGACCCGCGCGAGAGGATATTCCGCAGCTTTGTGGAAAAGCTCGCCGCAGAGAAGCACCGCGAGGACGACCTTGCTCTGTACGAGTACATCGAGGACGAAGCGCCTATGCTCATCGCGGAGCAGCGCAAGATAATGAAAGGCGTTAGCCCGAATGTCGATTTTTACAGCGGATTCGTGTATGATATGCTCGGCATTCCGTCGGAGCTTTACACCGCGATTTTCGCTATCGCGAGAATTGTCGGCTGGAGCGCGCACCGTATTGAGGAACTTGCCACAGCAAGCAAGATAATCAGACCGGCTTACATGAGCGTAATGAAGCCGCACAACTGATGTGTTTCAATGATTTTACAATAAATAATAACCCCGCAGAGATATCGTCCTCTGCGGGGAATTTGTTTATTCGAGATAGGAAATGTGGTCGTTAAGTATATGCTTTTCGTCCAATGCGTTCTTTATCGCGCGCATTATCGCAAGGCTTTCGGGGTCGGTGTTCCCGAGGAAGTATGGGCGCTTGGCTATGCCTATGCCGTGCTCTCCCGAGGTCAGTCCGCCGAGCGAGTAGGCGTAGTTGTAGATAGTGTGCATATTCTCGGAGAGCTGCTTTTGCCACTCCTCGTCGGAGCGGTCGCCGCGTACAATGCACAGGTGGACGTTTCCGTCGCCCGCGTGTCCGAACGCAACCATCTGCATTTTTGTTTCCGCCTCGGTCTTGTGAACAAAATCGATAAAGTCCGCCGTTTTGTCAATCGGCACGACAAGGTCGACAGGCTCCTGCTCGGACTTGCTTTCGACCGCCTTTACAAGGCAGCCGCGTATCTTCCATACCGTCGCGGCAAGCTCGCTGTCCAGTTTGATGAAATCGAGCGCGCCTGCGTCCAAAGCCGTTTTTCTTACCGTTTCGGCGCTTTCCTCGACGGCGCTTGCTGTGCCGTCGAATGTGAGGATAATGTACGCCGAAGCGTCGGGGCGGGGGAATTGAAGCCCCGTGAACTGCTCGCCGAGGGAGATAACGCTGCGCTCCGCAAATTCTATCGCGGTCGGGTTAGCGTTCGCGCGGATTATGTCAATGACCGCCGAAATTCCTTTGTGGAGGTCGCCGAACGGAACAACAGCGGACAGCGAAGCCTCGGGCTTGGGAACAAGCTTGAGAATGCACTTTGTAATAACGGCAAGCGTACCCTCCGAGCCGATCACAATGCTCTTTAGCGAAAGCCCGCTCGCGTCCTTGACGTTCTTTGTGCCTGCGGTGATTACCCGCCCGTCGGCGGTCACAAGCTCAAGACCGCGCACATAATCGCGCGTTACGCCGTATTTAACGGCTCGCATTCCTCCCGCGTTAGTTGAAATGTTCCCGCCGATGGTAGCGGTTTTCTCGCCCGGGTCGGGAGGGTAGAACAGCCCCTGCGACTCGACAAGCTGCTGAAAATCCTGTAAAACAACGCCCGGCTCGACAACAGCGGTCAGCGTATCCCTGTCTATCTCAAGAACGCGGTTCATTTTCGAGAGGTCGAGGATAATGCCCTTGCCATGGGGAACGGTGGAGCCTACGAGATTAGTCCCCGCGCCGCGCGGAGTAACGGGAAGCCCGTGTTCATAAGCGTATTTCATGACCCCGCTGACTTCCTCGGTCGAAACAGGGAACACCAGCGCTTCGGCGGTGCCCTTGAGCCTGCCGAGCGTATCGGTGAGGTATTTGTCCTCGATTCCGCCGATAACAACGCGTTCGCGGTCGGGGATAATATCGTAAAGCTCCTGCATATTGTTCAGCCCTTTCTTTTATAATATCACAGCGTCCATGCGGGTACAAAGAAGCCTGCGAAGGTGGTGTTGAATATATCAATTGTCGCCTGGGTCTGATATTCCTCAACTATCCTCTTGTATACCGCGTTGTCTGCGTCCTCGCTGCGTACCGCGATAAGGCAGTAGTAGCTGTTGTCGTCGTACTTTGTTTCCTTGAAGATAGCGTCGTCCGCGGTAAGTCCGCTGTCGAGCGCGTAGTTGCCGTTGATGACCGCGATGGTAACGTCGTCAAGAACGCTGAATACAAGGTTCGCGTCGACTTCAACGAACTCGATCTCGGTTTTGTATTCGGTGATATCGCTTATCTCGGGGGAAGCTCCCGCGTTGGGGTCAATGGTGAAGAAGCCCGCCTGCTCGAGCAGCTTGAGCGCTCTGCCTTCGTTGGTGGCGTCGTTCGGAACGGCTACCTTTATCTTCTCGGTGGAATTGAGCGCGTCCTCGATGTTGTCGACCTTGTGGGAATAAATGTTCATTGCAACGATGTATGTATCGCCTATCGCCGTGAGGTCATAGCCGTTGGTCTTGGTGTCGTTCTCAAAATATGCGTGGTGCTGGAATGCGTTCATGTCGATCTCTCCGCTGTTAAGCGCGTTGTTCGGAATGGAGAAATTTGTGAACTGCTCGTATTCGAGGATTATTCCCTCGTCGGCAAGGCGCTCTGCGATAGGATCCCAGATGTCCTCATAGATATTGCCGGTAAGACCTATCTTTACGGTAACGGGGTTTTCGGGGGAGTATGCGGGAGCAGAGTCAGCGTCCGAAGCGTCGGAGGAGCTGTTTTCCGCTGCGCTGTTTTCTGCGGGAGCCGCGGAGGACGCGTCGGAAGAGCCTGTGGAAGATGTGCTTCCGCTGCAAGCGGACAGGGACGCCGCCGCAAGAACTGCCGCAAGGGCAAGGGATAATGTCTTTGTGAATTTCATAGTTGTTTCTCCTTAAAAATTAATTAGTTTGGTGTCAGTGAGTGCTTTTCTTTGACACGAGATTTCCGATTATCTGAATGAGCGTTACAATGACGACAAGTACCACTACCGTGGAATAAATGATGTCATTCATGTTTCTCTGGGACCCCTGCACATATGCGAAGTTGCCCAGACCGCCCGCTCCGACTGCACCCGCCATTGCGGTCAGCCCGATAAGGTTTATAAGCGTGATCGTCACGCCGCGCGCCAGTGCGGGAATGCTTTCCTTTAAGTAGACGCGGAATATTATTCCGATACGGGAGCAGCCCATTGCTTCCGCCGCTTCGACAAGCCCCCCGTCGACCTCCGCGAGCGCGGTTTCGACCTGCCTTGAGAAGAACGGAACTGTTCCGAAAACGAGAGGAACTATTGCGCCCGCCACGCCGATAGACGTTCCGACAATGGCTCTCGAAAGGGGGATAAGGCATATCAGCAGAATAATGAACGGAATCGCTCTGAAAAGGTTTATCACCTTGTCGAGCACCTGATAAACCGCCGTATTTTGCAGCAGCCCCCCTTTTTTAGTCACCGTCAGAAGAACTCCGAAAATCATTCCGAAAACGAAAATGAATATCCACGAGATGAATGTCATTTGTATGGTTTCTATTGTGCTTTCCCGCAGGTCGGGGAGCTTTTTCATAACATTCGGCATAAAGCTGTTCAGAAAATCAAGCACTTAAGATCACCTCCACTCCGACGTTTATGCTCTTAAGATATTCCTGCGCTGCGGTTATGTCCTCGGGCGCGCCGTCCGCGATGACGACAAGACCGCCTATCGGATTACCGCCGATTATCTCTATATTTCCGAAAATTATATTGAGGTTGATGTTGTATGTACGCGACAGGTAGGAAACAAGCGCTTCGCAGGCGCTGCGCTCAAGATATTTGAACCTTAGAATGCACTGTCCCTTTTTCAGCTCGGTCAGCGGGGATTTTTCCTCGATGAGCGTGCTTATGCGGGAGAGATTGCTAGTCATATCAACAAAGGATCTCGTCACAGGCTGCTGCGGGTTTGCGAAAAGGCTGAATACATCGTTTTCCTCGACGACGCGCCCCTTTTCCATTATCGCCGCGCGGGTGCATATTTCCTTGACCGCGTTCATTTGATGCGTTATTAGAACAATGGTTATCCCGAGCTCCTTGTTGAGCTTTTTCAGCAGCTTGAGTATCGAATCGGTGGTTTGCGGGTCGAGCGCCGAGGTCGCCTCGTCGCAGAGCAGTATCTGCGGGTCGGAAACAAGCGCTCTTGCGATAGCGGCGCGCTGCTTCTGACCGCCCGAAAGCTCGGAGGGGTACACATCTGCCTTGTCGTCTATTCCGACGAGCTTCAGCAGCTTGTGCGCCTTTTCGTACATCTGAGCTTTTGTCAGCCCGCTGTATTGGAGCGGAAAAATCACGTTCTTGATAACTGTCCTTGACGCCATCAGATTGAAATGCTGGAATATCATTCCGATCTTTCTGCGTTCTTTGCGAAGCTCCGATGTGCTAAGCGCGGTAAGCTCCTTATCTCCTACGAACACCTTACCCGATGTCGGTCTTTCGAGGAGATTTATACATCTTACCAGCGTCGATTTTCCTGCACCCGAAAAACCGATTATTCCGTAGATCTCTCCGTCGGCGATGTCAAGCGTCACCCCGTCGACAGCGTTAAAATCGCTGCCGCCGTTGGAGTAGGTCTTAACGATGTTCTCAAGCCTTATCATTCGTTTCACCTCAATAAAATCATATCACAAAAAAACCTTGATTCTAACCG